>NZ_JAQOSO010000012.1 GCF_030068505.1 Roseofilum capinflatum BLCC-M114 | reverse complement strand
AATCCCTCTCCCAAGGGAGAGGGACTTTTCTCCCCTTCTCCCGTGGGAGAAGGGGCTGGGGGAAGAGGGCACAACCCAATCCCTCTCCCTAAATCCCTCTCCCAAGGGAGAGGGACTTTTCTCCCCTTCTCCCGTGGGAGAAGGGGCTGGGGGAAGAGGGCACAACCCAATCCCTCTCCCTAAATCCCTCTCCCAAGGGAGAGGGACTTTTCTCCCCTTCTCCCGTGGGAGAAGGGGCTGGGGGAAGAGGGCACACTGCTTGCCAAGCTAATAGTGCCAAAATGACACCATTTTGTTAGAGTGAAACCCAACGTATTTGTTGGGTTTTCGGCTGTCGCCGACATGCACGTTCCTCAACCCAACCTACGGGAAAATGGCGAAGGTATTGTTAGATGGGACAGGGCGATCGCACTCAAGAACACGGCCAGTTGCACGATCACAATACTGGGGCCGGAAGGGAGGTTAAATAGAGCCGAGAGAACAATGCCACCGAGAGCGCCGATCGCACCTACAACAGCAGAACCGATGGCATAAGTGGTGAAGTTGTGAGTCAGTAAACGAGCAGAACATGCGGGAATAACGATAAACGCGCTCACTAATAGGACTCCGATCGCCTTGATCGCAACGCCAACAACTAAGGAAAGGAGGACAATAAAGGCGGTACGATGGGACTGGACAGATACACCACGGGCGATCGCCATGGGTTCATGAAGGGTCACCATCATCTGGGTTCGCACAGTTAAACCAATAAATCCGATACAGATCAATAAGAGAACGGAGCTGAGGATCAGATCGAAGTTTTGCAGGGCTAAAATATCGCCAAAGAGTAAGTTATTGATGCCCCCTTTGTATTGCCCAATCAGGCTGAGGGTGATAATCGCAAGGGCTAAAGATGAAGAATAAACAATATTGAGTAAAGCATCCGTCCACAGTTGGGTACGCTCTAGAAACGTATTGACTACGAGGGCAAAAATAACGGCAAAGGGCAAAATTACAAATGATGGATTGAGTCCTAATAATAGCCCTAAACTTATTCCCAATAGGGCCGAGTGCCCTAGGGCATCACTAAAAAATGACAGTTGCCGCAAAATGGTAAAACTGCCCAAAAGTCCCCCCATAACTCCCATTAAGACTCCTCCCATAAGCGCCCGTTGCATAAAGGCAAATTGGAAGAGTTCGATCGCCCGTGATAGTTCTGTTTCTAATACCATGATGAATCCTTTCTTTTACTCTTGACTCTTTGGGCAAGAGTGATGATGGTGATAGCGAGCAAAGGCAGAACCGTAGGCGGCCATGAGGTTTTCGGTGCTGAGGGTAGTTTCGGGTGTGCCTTGACAGAGTAAAGTCCGGTTCAGACACAGGACGCGATCGCACTGTTTTTTTACCATATCTAAATCATGGGAAATTTGTAAAATTGCCCAATGATATTCTCGTTTGAGGTCTTCGAGCAGTTGATAAAATTCCGCTTCTCCACGGATATCTAACCCCGCAGGAGCTTCATCTAGAATGAGTAGTTTTCGCGGCCGGGCCAGACAATAGGCTAATAAGACTCGTTTGGTTTCGCCGCCAGAAAGTTGACTGATGGGTTTGTTTTTCAAATGCCAGGCATCAACCCGCGAAAGGCTCTCTCGGACAGCTTGGCGGCGCTCTCGATACCCTGACCAGGGCCATTGAACGCCGAGTTTATCCCAGCCTAAACCCACCAGTTCGGCGACGGTTAGGGGAATGCGGCGATCGAAGAGAAAGTTTTGGGGTAAATAGGCAATTTGTTGGCGAATGTGTGCCGGCAGTTTGCCTTGAGGCGTTAGGGGTTTTCCTAATATGGAAACATTGCCTGCTTTCCGGGGTAAAATGCCTAAAATGGCTTGAATGAGGGTACTTTTTCCGGCTCCATTGGGGCCGATGAGGGCGGTATCTGTACCAGGGGACAAGGTAAAGGATACGTCTCGCACGACCCCAGGGGTGCGATCGCGATCGACAATTAAGCCTTCAACTTCCAATACGGGTTCGCTCAAGCTCGATCTCCTGTATTCTGAGGCACTCTAGACTTTGGATAGAATGATTCTCATTTTAGAGCAAACGAGTCCAAAATACAAGGCGATCGGATGGGAGTTCTAACCGCAAGCATTTCAAGGTTGTCCTAATTTCCACTAATATGAATCACCAATTCCCGATGATGATTGCGACTGCGATGTTCCCATAGATAAATCCCTTGCCAAGTGCCTAACAGTAAGCGCCCTTGATGAATGGGAATTTGTTCTGAGGTTTTGGTTAAGACACTGCGGATATGGGCTGGCATATCATCGGGGCCTTCGGCATCATGAATATAGCTGATCCCATCTTCAGGCACTAATTTAGCAAAAAAATTAGCTAGATCGCGCAACACATCGGGATCGGCATTTTCTTGAATGACTAAACTGGCGGAAGTATGCCTTAAAAACAGGGTACATAACCCGGTTTGAATGCCAGATTCTTTGACCACTTGTTTAACTTGAGAGGTGATGGGGGAAAAGTTTTTTCCTGTGGTTTTGATCTGTAGTTGAGTTTGATGGTGAGTCATGGGGGGATAGGGGGATGGGGAAGATGCTCAATTATTGATGATCCATAAAATAGTCGATAATGGTTTGGGCGATCGCCTCACTGCCCATTTTATCCAATTGGGCATCGGTTTTGGGAGGGGTGGGCGCTTGGTGTAAAAAGCTCCAATCTCCCCTAAAAAAGGCTTCTGGATCAATAATCTGATGGTGGCCATACTCTTGTAATCCTGCCATTAAAACCGGTGTTTCGGCAAATCCATCTCGCGTTAAGGAAGCAACGGGAGTTCCTAAGCGCAAAGCTTCGGCAAAGGTACTATATCCAGGTTTAGAGATCAGGCGATCGCAAATGGGCATAAAATCGACGGGTCGATATTCAGTGCCCCTCACTTGCATCAAATTGGGCAGCTTGGGAGCCTGGGCATCGAAGGTAATAAACTGCCAATCGGGAAACGCTTTCAGGGTATCATAGGGAATCGCTTGCAGACTCAGCCCCCCAAACGTTAATAAAATCGTGCGTTCTTGGGGAGCGCAAATCTGTAACTGTTGGCGCAACTGCTCCGGAGTCCATCGGGGAATTCCTCCCGTTAACCCCACATCGACCATTTCTGGGAAGGCACTCATGGGTTCATGGATCGGCAGTCGAAACAGGCGATCGCACTGACGATAAGCGTTGCTAATCCAATCTGCTATTTCGATAAATTCTCCTCCCCAAGGGCGATAAATAAAATCCCAGCCAAAATTGCCCATCATCCAACAGGGAATTCCCGCACTATGGGCAATATCTACCGCTAAATGGGGTAAATCCGCCAACACTAAACCGACTTGATTTTGGCGAATAAAATTCACTTCTCCGGCAATAATTGACCGTTGATTTTGGCGAATCTCTTTCAGTTTTTCTAGAGTAGGTTCTTTATCCATTTTCAGGCTATCGGCTTGGATCACCCCCACATCAAACCCCCTGGGACGATGGATAAAGTCACCGGGAATATAGGACTCTAGCAACCATCGGGGAACGGTGCTGACGAGAATCAGGAGGATTTCTGGTTGCCGTTGGGCGATCGCCGCGGCCACTGAAGCCATCCTCACCGCATGACCAAAGCCATGATTGGTGATTGCCATATACAAAGCCGGTCTGGACATAGGTCAACCCATGAAAAAATTAAAATTAGAAATTAAACATGATTGCTGATTCTATCTTACGTCTCAGGGGGAGGATTTCAAACCGAGTGAGCCTAGGGGTTTTATTCAACCTCTGCTTAGGGGACTGGGGAAGGTAGGGAGTTTTCTTGGACAATGAACACGGAACAAGAAGCCCGATGAACCACATAATTACTGACACTTCCTAGAAGTACCTCGGTAACTCCATGTCGTCCCCGACGGCCCACAACAATTAAGTCCGCTCCCCAGGTCTTGGCCAGATCGCAGATCCAGCGTCCGGTGTCTCCCATTTTCCATTCCCACTCACAGGAAACACCCACTTCCTTGGCCCGATCGCAATAAGAAGTGAGCCATTGACGAGTCTGTTCGGTTTCTTCTGCCATCTGTTGCTGTACGGCTTGGGAGAAGTTGCTTAAAGTGTGGCCATAGGGGCCAACATAGGTGAATAGGCCGCTCTCTTCTAAGGCAAGACGGTGAAAGAGCATCATTTGGGCAGAAAACTGTTGAGCCAGAGCTAACCCTTTCTCAAAAACGATTTCTGCTTGAATGGAGCGATCGAGGGCCACTAAAATCTTTTGATAAACCATTTTTCAATCAGCATTTAAAAAGCTTCATTTAAATGATGGCACTCTTTCAGGTACAATACCAAGCATAAGCTACAAGAATTAACCGCTTACTTCTAGAAGCAGTGGAAAGGAAGCACGCAAAGAATTGAAGGAAGAACCAATGGCTAACCCGCAACTCCGTCTGATGATCCTGGCCTTTCCCCTTACAAGTTATGTTTTGATAGGACGGATCTTATTAGCGCTCATCGATCTGAGCGGTCACTTGAGTGCGAGGTTGTGGAATGGGGCGATGGGCGATCGGCGGCAGTACCCCTACACACTGAAGAAAGACCGAGGCTTGATCTTAGCCTTTCCCCTCATGTTTCCCTTGCTCTCGTTGTTGGCCCTGAGTTCTTTGCTCTGGTGTACAGTTTTGGTACTCTTGAAGGTGGCCAAGCGTGAGAGTCTCTTGGAGCAGGTGCAAAAAGTGCTACAAGATGAAGTGCTATTCATGATTGCACTACCGGCTGAGTGTTGCCAATGGTTCCAAGGAGTGCTAACGGACATTTTTGAGGGGATCGATGGCTTTATGGCTCCGGGAAAAGCAGCCGAGTTATCTGAAGTCGTTCCTGCTCCTGTGGCATCGGTTGCAGGACAAACTCCGGAACCCCAACCGTCTGTAGAAGCTTCTGCGGCTCCAGTTTATCCAACGAACCCGGATGTACCCTTACGTTCTGAAAGTGGTATCGATTATACTCGGTTGCGGGATTTACTGGCGGATCGTAAGTGGCAAGAGGGTAATGAAGAAACTCTCCATCTGATTTTGCGAGCCACTCGACGGGAAAGTGATGGTTGGTTAGATGCGCTGAATTTGGAGGAGTTGCCTTGTACGGAGTTAGAAACGATTAATCAGCTCTGGGTTGCTTATAGTAGTGGGCAGTTTGGCTTGAGCGTACAATGTCAGATTTATGAACAGGTGGGGGGAGAATACGGCCAATTCTGCGATCGCATTGGTTGGCGAACAGAGAGTCAATGGACAAAAGCAACAGATTTGAATTACACCGATAATGCGCCGGAAGGTCACTTGCCTTACCTGGGATCGGCGATCGGTTATTCCCTACTGATCCATAAACTCAAAAACTGTCAGATTGAATAGAAGCCGATTCTGAGGGTAGAAAAGAGTTTTGAATTCCCAAAACCCTGTGCAACAAGACTTTTGCCTAGCGCGAAGCGCTATATAATGCGGAAATATTACGTCGCCAGATGCATAGCTCAACTCAAAACAACCTATGGATGTTACCAACCTTGCTGCCCAGCTTAATTCTGGAGTCATATAATTAGCTTCCATGGTATTAATCCACTAACCAAGCAAACAATTGACCTACGGTTAACTGGAGTGAGGAAGCAAATGAAGGAATCGACTAAGAATAGTCTTTTTATGGTAGCGCTAAAAGAAGCTCTACACTCAATAAACCTATGGTGGGAGACGCGATCGCTATATAATGCTGAAATGTTACGTCGCCAGATGCATAGCTCAACTCAAAACAACCTATGGATGTTACCAACCTTGCTGCCCAGCTTAATGCTGGAGTCATATTACCAGAAGGAATTGTTATTCTAACCTTACTGGTCGTGCTGATTACAGACCTAATCGGTGGACGCAACGCCTCAAACTGGACTCCGTATATCGCGATCGCCGGATTACTCACCGCCGTTGTAGCTCTATTCCTACAATGGGATAACCCCAACCCCGTCGCCTTCTTTGGCGGATTTAACAGTGATGCCCTCAGCATCGTCTTCCGGGGCGTGATTGCCCTCTCTGCGGCGCTCACCATCCTCATGTCCGTCACCTATGTCAAAGAAACCGGAACCGCGTTAGGCGAGTTTCTCATGATTCTGCTCACCGCTACCATTGGGGGGATGTTCCTCTCTGGAGCAGATGAATTAGTCATGATCTTCGTCTCCCTAGAAACCCTCAGTATTGCTTCCTACTTGCTGACGGGATATATGAAACGCGATCCCCGCTCCAATGAAGCAGCCCTAAAATACCTGTTAATTGGAGCCTCAAGTTCGGCAGTCTTTCTCTATGGCAGTTCCTTACTCTATGGCTTATCCGGTGGAGAAACCCAATTAGGCGAAATAGCCCAAAGCTTTAGTCAAAATCCACAAAGTCCGGCGATCGGTCTCGTCATTTCCCTCGTCTTCATTATCGCCGGGATTGCCTTCAAAATCTCCGCCGTCCCCTTCCACCAATGGACACCCGACGTTTATGAAGGCTCCCCCACACCCGTGGTTGCCTTCCTCTCCGTCGGCTCCAAAGCGGCTGGCTTTGCCCTCGCCATTCGCCTACTCGTCACCGCTTTCCCCTCCGTCTCCGAGCAATGGCACTTTGTCTTTACCGCCCTTGCTATCTTCAGCCTCGTCTTAGGAAACGTAGTTGCCCTCGCCCAAACCAGCATGAAGCGGCTCTTGGCATACTCCTCCATCGCTCAAGCTGGTTTCGTCATGATTGGGTTCATCGCCGGAACCGAAGCCGGATATGCCAGCATGATTTTCTATCTCCTGGTGTACCTGTTCATGAACCTGGGCGGCTTCACCTGCGTGATCCTCTTCTCTCTGCGAACTGGAACCGACCAAATTAGTGAATATGCCGGTTTATATCAAAAAGACCCCTTACTTACCCTGGGATTAAGTCTGTGCCTCTTATCCCTCGGTGGTATTCCTCCCCTAGTCGGTTTCTTCGGCAAAATCTATCTCTTCTGGGCAGGTTGGCAAGCCGGTTTATATACCCTGGTTTTACTGGGATTAATCACTAGCGTCGTTTCCATTTACTACTACATCCGCGTCGTCAAAATGATGGTGGTTAAAGAACCCCATGAAATGTCTGAATCCGTGGAAAACTACCCCCCCATTCAATGGAATATTCCCGGCTTACGTCCATTACAAGTGGGTTTAATTGTCTCCCTGTTAGTCACTTCCCTAGGGGGCATTTTCTCCAATCCCTTGTTTACCCTAGCCAATGATGCGGTCATCAATACTCCCCTGTTGCAAGCTTCTACCCCTGCGGTGGAATCCATTGCCCAGTTAGACATGGCCGATTAGGAATTTACCCGATGATGATTGGCTTGAACCGCCTAGCCTCAGAGTTAGGCGGTTTTTCCATGCCTGGTTAAACTTGCTAAACTGGAAGGAGAATCCAGGATAGGAGGAACTTGCTGATGATTACCCTAATTTCTTTAGATTGCCCTTCAGTCGTTGCTATGACTATTGAGGGTAAAATTGAGCGCCAGGATATTGACCAAATTGGTCAAGAAATTGAACAGAAACTACAACAGCATTCTCGTCTAAAAGCCTATGTAGAGATTAAGAAATTCGGATGGATTACCCCAGATGCCCTGCTCGAAGACTTGAAAATTGGTTTTAATCATTTTAAGGATTTTGATAAAAAAGCTGTTGTCTGTGATGCCCCTTGGATTAAATCCTTGCTTCCGTTAGCGCGTCAACTGTTTCCTTCCTTAGAAGTGGCTTGTTTTTCTTGGGAAGAACAGGAACAAGCCCGTTTGTGGATTAAAGATTGAGTGTCCTTTAACCGGTCTGAAAAATATTTTTCACCATTCCTTTTTTCAATCCCGCAGCCGCTCGATCTAAGGCATCCACTTCCCCAGAGTTTAAGGACCAACCTAATGCGCCGATATTCTCCTGAGCTTGTCTCACTGTTTTAGCTCCAGGAATGGGAATTGCACCTTTGGCCATACACCAATTGAGAGCCACTTGAGAGGGCGTTTTTTGGCGAGTTTTAGCCACTGCTTGCAGACATGCTAAAACCGGTTTGACTTGGGGTAATAAGTCCCGAAATAATCCCTTACGCAGTCCTTGGGGTAATTGTCCAGATTCTGTATATTTTCCGGTTAATAGGCCTAATGCTAAGGGACTATAGGCAATCAGTTGGATGCCTAAATCATCACAGATGGCTTTAAGATTGAGTTGGGTGATGGGAGCGGTAGATAAGAGAGAATATTGTACCTGTAGGGTGAGAATGGGAACGCCTCTTTTTTGTAAGTGGTTGACCACTTTTTGTAATCGTTTGGGCCCGTAATTGGATAAGCCTACAGCTTTGACTTTTCCCTGTTGGTATAAGTCGGCTAATCCGTCTAAGAGGGCCCATTCTTGCCAAGGGGCATAATTCCCGGTAGACCAATGCATCTGTACTAAATCAATGGGCCGTTGGAAGCGTTGAGCCGAGGCTTCTGCGGCTTTGACCATGGAATTTTGGGTTAAGCGCCAAGGATAGGGGGCCAGTTTTGTGGCCAGACAAAGGCTATCGATATTGGCTGCCATGCAACCTTGGGCAAATTGTCCCAGGAGTTTTTCACTTTGGCCATTGAATTTACCGGTTCCGTAGGAATCTCCGGTATCAAAGAGGGTGATACCGTTGCCGACGCAGAGATTAAAGACCTTTTGCAATTCTCGATCCATGCTGGGGTCATATTCCCAGAGTAATCGATTGCCCCAGGCCCAGGTTCCGCATCCCATTTTGGGTAAAGATAAGGTGGAAGGGGTTGTCATTTTTTAGGGTAAAAGCTTACTGTTCTGATGGGTGGGGATCGCAGCGAATTTCGACTAAAAAACCGTCGGGATCGTAGAAGTAAATCCCTCGTCCGGTGGGGCGACTGACGGGGCCGTGATCGATCGCCACTTGATGATGGTGAAGGACAGCCACAGCGCGATCGAAGTCTTCTGGGGCGATGTCAAAGGCGAGATGGTTGGCGCGGGTAAATTGGGTTTTGGGATTGGGGTCTGGGGGGGATAATTCGGGTTCCCAGAAGAGGTCGATAATGATGCCGTCGGGGGTGCGGAAGTTGGCTACTTTTCCGGCAGCGACGAGGTTAATCAGGGTTTCGGGGACTTGATCGCCGGTGAGTTCTTCTAGTCCCAGAACTTGGCCCCAGAAGTGCCGGGAAGCGTCCATGTTTTTGACGTTGAGGGCGATATGATGGACGGTTTTGAGATGACCTGGAAGGAGGGCGGGGGAGTTCATGTTTAAATGGGTTGAGATAGTTTGATAGTTTAAAGGGTGAAAGATGGCTAGGGAATTATGTTAGAGCAGTTTAAGATTACTCGCGATCGCCTGTCCTTAGAGGAAGTGTATCATTTAGCTGAAGATCCCAGCAATGGGGCGATCGCCGTGATGAGCGGTATGGTTCGCAATCAAACTGAGGGTAAACCGGTCGTTGCCCTAGATTATCAAGCCTATGAACCCATGGCCCTCGCTATCTTTGAGCAAATTGCCCATCGCATTCATCAAACCTATCCTAGGGTCAATCGAGTGGTGATTCATCATCGGTTGGGCTATTTGTCCATTGGTGAAGTGAGTGTAATTATCGCCGTTGGCAGTCCCCACCGGGCGGAAGCGTTTGCCGCTTGTCAGTATGCCATTGATGCACTCAAGGAAGATGCCCCCATCTGGAAGCGGGAATGTTGGGCAGATGGGACACAAAGTTGGGTGAAACCTTCAGTTCGCCTTTAAGAAACCCGGCTTCTGGCTCAAAGTAGTGCCGTGACACAGCTAAAATAGTGCCTTAGCGTAGGGTAGGTTAGGCGGCTAAAACCTAGACTCTGACAGCAATCTATCAATCCGCCGTAACCCACCACTTTAGGGTTGTCACGGCAGTAGGATGATTTATTTCTCTTCTTAAACAGACTTTTTGAATTTGCAAGAAATACTAGGAGGAATGCCTAATTTCATATCAATAACCAAATCCCGGAGGATTTCAATATACACGCCTTCAAGTTTTTCATGAAAGCCTTTGGCCATCAATACGGCGTTTAGGGCAGCCACCAAGAGTGTATTGCTTTCATTTTCAGCAATGATGCGCTCAACGGTCTCATTGTTGATATTATCGATCGAGCCAATGAGAGTGGCATTAATTTCGGGTAGAATACCGGCTTCAATATGAAAGCTGTCCAGACTTAAACCCAGTTCTTCAGCTAAGGGCAAAAATTTGTTAAATTCATCAATCACTTCGTCAATTTTTTCCTGAGCTGCCCCCGTAAGTTCTGCGGCTTTTTCTTGGGCTTGATTTTTAAATTGGTCAAACATAACCTATCTCACTTGAAAATCAGAGAATCTTCTGTTTCTTATCATAAAAATCCAGCAAAGTCAAGAAAGAAAATCTTCAAAAAATTAGAGAAAAAATTGATTGAAGATCTAAGTCCAGCGACGGAAAAAGGTGGTTTCTTGCCAAGTATCAGCGCTGAGTCGTTCAATGGCTTGCAGTTCTGCTGAGGATAGGGGTTGAAAGGCTTGGGCAACTTTCACATTGTCTTCGAGTTGAGCCACACTTTCGGCCGCGACAATACAAGAATGAATTCCGGGTTGAGATAAAACATAACCGAGGGCTTGATCCATTCCGGTTAATCTTCCGGGTTGTAAGAGTTTGCCATAGGCGGGAATTTTCATGGCGACTACGCCCACGTTTTTTTGTTGGGCAACCGGTAAAACGGTGGGGATAAAGGGGCGGGGATGGTGTTTATCGGCGGCGTTAATGGAAACGAGGGTGGTGTCAAAGGGATAACGGTTTAAACCTTCGGCGATAATGGCGGGTTCATGGTGACCGGTGATGCCGCTAAAGCGGATTATGTTTTGGTCTTTGGCTTCTTCTAAGGCGGCGATCGCCCCATCGGGGGCAAAGATGCGATCGAGTTCTTCGGTAAAGGAGACGTGGTGAAATTGCCAGAGATCTAGATAGTCGGTTTGTAGGCGCTTCAAGGATTGCTCTAACTGCCGCCAAGCGCCATCGCGATCGCGAGCTGCGGTTTTGGTCGCTAGGAAGACCTGCGATCGATAGGGGGGTAAAACTTTGCCTAAATAGTTTTCACTAGGGCCATAGCTGGCGGCCGTATCAAAATAACGAATCCCTAACTCTAAGGCTCGCTCAATAATGGCGATCGCCTCTGACTCCCCCTGACTTGAGGAAAGGGGGGTTTTTCCCGCTCCTCCTAAGCCAAAAATCGGTAACTGCTCCCCTGTTTTACCCAAAATTCGCTTGGGTAAAGAGGTTTCTGAATTCCCCAAAACCAGGGGAGTACGGGAAGAAGAGCGATTTAGGGCGCTCAGGGTTGCGGCTAACGTGGCGATCGCGCTACTGATCAAGACAAATGTTCGTCGTTTCATTCCTTTACCTCTCTGCACCATCTGCTAAAATCTAGTATAATTTCAATAAAAGGTTCCATTTAGCATCTTTAGGGGCAAGTGACTCATACTTCAATCTGACTCTGCGATCTAATTCTATCGATTTCCTATTTACGGGACACAAGTGAGATGAAAATGAGTGCAGCTAGTCCATCAACCGCCAATCTTGAGCAAGTGATAGAGCGAATTTTTCAAACTCGCCAAATTTCTCGTGCTGACCAACAACGGTTTATGACCGCATTATTATCCAAAGATGACCTCAGTTTAGCGGATCAACGCCAAATCGATCGGGTGTTTGAAGGATTACGCCAAGGTCGTTTACGAGTGGTGGATTAAGATGAGGTTAATTGATTACTTTCTGCATGGCTCTAAACTTGAATGGATTGAGTTTAATCAATCCATGCAAAACCCAAATCATCAAAAACGAACCGGTCAGACCATAGGTCAAAATACAAACGGCTCCTAATGTGCCACTCAAGAGTAAGACAACCGGCACAAGTTTTAAGGGGGGTTTAGACCTTAAGCAAACTGTAACGACTTTATATAACAGATAAATAATTAAACTCACTAAAGCCAATAACCACCACTCTTGAGTCGAAACCCAGTCTGTTGGATGGGGAACCAATAAAATGCGGAAGATCAATTCTTCTACCGCGACGGGAACGAATAACATTCTTAATCCTTGCCAGAAATTGGGTGCAGATTCAGCCCCAACTCGCGAATATAACCCTACCTGATTCCAGGATTCCTGGAACGATTTTCCATTGACCCATTGCCAAAAACTATAACTCCAGACTACACCTAGAGCGATCGCCCCATACCCGCCTAACATTAAAATTAAAATGCCCCAATCTCGCCATTCAGGTCGAGCTAAGGAGAGTAAAACCCGACCTGCAAGAGTAGACACGATCGGAAATTGACCTAAAATTCCTGTCGGGGCAACCGGTTCTATAGTAGGATCGAGTCCACCGACTTGATTGGTGCGTAAAAACCAAAGTTGCGCTCCTTGGTCAAGAAACACTTTGGCCATGCGGTCATAAGCTGGACGTGGCAGTAAGGTTTGCCAACTTAACAGAGCATTTAATAAATCTTGATCGGTTACAAATCCATTACGAGCGTTGACCCCCGATAAAAACTGGGCGTTTTGTTTCCAATCTTCCCGAACAACGCCTTGAGGTGCAAGGGTTTTTTCGATGTTTTCTCCTAATTCTACTAATTCTGATAAACGTTGAGTTTGGGGGGCGTTGGGATGAGCGCGTAACCAGGTGACAATTTTGGGGTTGTTGAGGATTTGTTCTTTAATCTGCTCGATGGTAATGTAGAGGGCTTGACTGGAATCTTGTACACAGGAAGTGGCTGGAGTCACTTGTGCGACTCCGGTTCCGTCCCCGGTGCGATATCGAGCCATCATTACTTGCAGTTGTATCCAAAATTCGCGGATGGGCGAGATAATTTCACCGTCAAAATTGTAGTCTTGGGTTAAGGCATCGAGTTTGATGACTACATCGGAAACGGGCCGAGTGCCTAACCATCCCCATTGCAGATTTCCCATGTAATTTGTCCAGGTTTGGGTTCCGGAAATAATGCCGTTGGGATTATGGGCGTAAACTTGTTGATAGAGGATGTCAAATTTTAGCTCTTGGGTGAAGGGGTCGCGGACGACTTGGGCAATTCCATAAGCAAAATGACCGGTGACGGTTCCGGCGGTGATGGTTTCTCCGTTTTCTCCACCAATTCCGCCAAAGAGGTGCATGACGATCGCATAATCTCCTTCGTTCCAGTATTGCACGGCTTGTTCTGGACGAGTGGCGCTGGGGGAGAGGAGGATGCTTTGCGTTGTTCCTTTGCGCTGTTCGGTCTGTTTCCAGTTGTAATGTCGGATATAGTCGAGGCCGGTTTGGGTTTCGAGCAGGATATGGTCGGGATAGAGTTCAAAGAGCGATCGCGGCTTAATGCCTTGGACGATGAATTGTCCTTGTTTGTCCCTAGCTCCATAAATATACCAACCTTTATCGCCCGCAGGAGAGTTTTCAATACCCTGGGGAGTAGACAACCAGCGACCATTCTTATCTCTCGGTTGTTGAGGAATGCGGACGGTTCCCTCTGGGCCGTCAAACTCACCGGTTTCTGGGTTGTAGTGTTGGATTTTGTACTCTTGTGGGGGACAGGGTTGATTGTCTTCACAAGTTGAGGGAACAGGGCCTAGGATGTTCACTAATCCGTAAAAGCGTCCCGTGACTTGAATCGGTTCGAGAGCGGTTTGTAAAATGGCTGAATCTGGGCTGTTGGAGAGAAAGGTGACTTCATTCAGACGGACAATCAGATCATCTTGGGGACGCGCTCCGGCAAGGGATTGCAGGGGGCCGACTTGGGTACGACCATTGAGACGGGTGGGTATGACATTGCCGTTATGATGGCTTTTGAGGGCGCGATCGCTCAATTGTACATCTGTCGTCACCGTTTGCACATACTCAGCAATCCTGGGGTCATCCTGCCATTCTAAGCGCACCGTTTTCCCTTCCCAAGCTTTGGACTCTGGTGGCGTATGATACAGCTCAATCCAAGCCCAATCGGAAATTGACGAGGTGGGGGTGATGGTTTCTAAGTCTTCACGAGAGGGTAAAATTAACCGCCCTAACCATTCTCCCGTGCTGCGATAGTAGGGCGAGTCTATGGGTTGCACCGTGGGATAAAACCCAATTTGATTAAAGGGTGCTTCCAAACTCAGGGCATAACTAGAGGGTTGCGCCGAGTGAGAAGAGGCACTCAGCGCGACAAGAGCCACCGTCATTATACTCAAGAGTACCCGACCGAGCGATCGTTTTATGTTTGTTGTTCTGCGCTGACCCATTGGCGATTCTTTTGCACATCCTTGTCCCTTATCATAGGCAATATTGGAGTATCTCCCAAACCTTCGCCAAGGAAGAAACCCGGTTTCTACCCGTAGGGGCAGGTTAACCAATATCCCCCAATTCCCACCGATAACAGTGGTAAACCTGCCCCCAACCCTTCCCGGAATAGACAAGAAACCCGGTTAACGACTCCGTGCCCCACGGCGATCGCCATGCAGTAAACTTAAAGAAGTCGTCGCCAAAGTATTGGCAGCGCTCGCGAGTTTGATCTGGTCTTCATTACACCCAGGGTGGAAAGTAACAAAGATGCTCACGGTAGCGGAAATGGCGGCAGTGATAATAATGGGTTTCATGGGCTTAGTTGTCTGAATTCAACACCATCATGTTCTTCCACATCACCAATACGTTCCAGGCTTGTAGGGTATGAGTTTGGCTCTCTTGAAGTATGAGTTAGGTATGCGGTAATCTAAAAAGGTTAAGCTTGACTGCTGTAGCTGATGAAACTTAACCCCGAAGGAAAGGAACTGGTTGAATATGCTCTCAAGGATAAAGCATGGACACTAGATGATTTTACCAATCATAGTGAATTCCAAATTGCCACAATCAAGAAATTCAAAGGTGGGGGAAATGTTCGTGACAAGACATTTGTTAGTCTATGTGATGTCTTAGGCATCAATTGGGAGCTGGCATCAGGAACCAAAACCAGCTTCACAACAAACCCGACAAATCCCTTTATGCAGCGAGGGATGTTAACCAACCTTGATGAGATTTATGGACGGGAGCGCGAACTTCAGCAAGTCTTTGAGTTTCTCAACAGTAGGGCAAGTGTTGCCTTAATTGGAGGTGCGGGAATGGGAACCTCATCCCTATTGTGTGCAGTGGAACAGAAAGCGCCTGAAGCATTGCCCAATCGTAAGCCTGTGTACTTTAACATGAGAGAAATTATTGATCTTTCGGGCTATTATGCAGCCTTAGCAGATGCAGTCGGGAGTGATGCGGTAGAGCCGTTTCAAGTGCAGCGCGAAATCAAGAAACACAGACTTTTATTATTGCTTGATGAAGTAGAGCAGTTACGGGAAAATTGGTTTAATGATGGCGTGCGGGGACAGTTGCGAGCTTGGGCAAATCAGGGACAGAATTCACCCATTCGTCTGGTGGTGGCTGCTCATTGTCCCTTAACTGAGTTGTTTGAAGATAGTGGATTGGATTCACCCTTTGTTAATATTTGCCATGAGTTGTTACTGCAACCCTGGGATGAAACAATAATTCAGGCATTTATTGACCATCGATTAGCGGGGACAGAAGTACAATTTACAGCAGAGGAAATTGCAGACATTGTTACCCAGAGTCAGGGCATTCCTAGCGAAGTGGTGAAACAGTGTTATGACTGCTATCAAGCCTACCAAAATTAATTCCTAGAGTCATATATTTCGAGTATGAAAAAATCAGTCGAACCCCTACCTCGTTTAGACCTAGCACCTAAATTAAACCGCCCCTTATCCTTGTGGAATCCCTTGGATTATTTGCGATTGTTGTATTGGGTATTTTATTTTCCTCAAGCTATATGGTGTTACATAGATGAATTTGGATATGAAAAAGAATTTGATAAAAGAAAAAAATGGCAGCCTAATCTTTCGATTTTTCAAGGTCATAGTATTGAGATTAAGTTACTAATTCAGTCTTTTATTTTTCAAACATTTTTGATCTTATTGTCTGTTTTTATTCTGTCAAAAATAGGAATTGTTTTGAATGGATTATCTTTGCTTCTTGTCGTTACGTCTTTTTTTATATTTTACTTATTTTTAAGCTTATGGCTTGATGTGATTTTACAAGTTATGCTTAGTTTGTTTGTTTCTGTGTGGTTATTTTGTATACTGGCTTCATTATGGATGATTAATCCAATGATAACATCGAATGCAAAATTATTTTTTTTCTGTATACAATATGGCTTGTTTTTAGGCTGTTTCTACAATGTCTGTTCCGGTCTAAAATTAGGTCTTAATTTATATTTCAACAAATATCTGAGTAGGTATATAACAGACGAAGCAGCTATAGCGCCAAATCAAACTGGAGATTCAGAAAAACAAACCCTTGTTGGGCTAGTGGCTGTACTATCTTCTATCATAAAGACTAACTCATTAGCAATAGATCAAGTTAAGAAATATGCTGATAAAAATATAATATCAATCTACGGTATAACTAAAGAAATTCTGGATGGTATAGCCACTTCTGTAGTATTTGGACTGATATACAGTGTTATATTAGCCGTGATACATGGTGTAATATATGGCTTCATGCAAGGTATGATATCTGGTTGTATACTTATATCTTTAACTACTTTATTTTCCTTGCGCCCTGATAGTTGGTTACTCAGTATACTGATCAATTCATTTACGTTTCCAAATATAAGTTTGTTGTTTTCTCGAATTACTCCTTTACCTTTGCCTCATTTACAAGAATTTTTGAAACAGAGTTTACACTCCAATTGGGAAGAAGGACTGTATAACAGTAATGAACTCTTGAAATATAGTTTACAGGTTACCACTGTTATTGAATGTATCAATGAAGAACTAACTCAAATTCCGAAAGAAGAAATTATCGGTAAAATAGCACAGATTGACAACCGGAGCATCCTTCGTTTTTGCTCTGTATGTATTAATAACATACTAAAGAAACATTTCTGGGATAGTTTCTTTATCTTACCCAGAAGTGTTCGGGAACGACTCACTGCCAATCTTAATACAGATCTTCGGTTGGATTTACCCCATCACTCAATTGCCGCAGGATTTTATCTAATGTATTCACAGCAATTAAGTGAAGCTACTCTAGTTTTTGAAAAAAATTCACACATCCCGTATGGCAATCAAATATATACCCTAAGCTATGCACTTAACTTATGCAACCAAGCCACAGAATTTAAGCAAATTTCTTCACTTATCCTTCCTCCTTGCCCTGAAACAGAGCCTGAAAAACGCTTCCATCCAACAAGTTGGCAAGCTATCCAAGCATTTAACCGCGTCATCGAAGAAACTCAACTTATTGAGCGTAGTAGTAGCCGGGGAACTCGCGCCAAAGCCCTAGTTCGTGCCCAAGGAGAACTCCAACACATCATTAATAATATTGATCAACTTGCTCAACCTGAAGGGATGTTAATTATCTTAATCTTACAACGATGGTTGAGATTTGTTATTCAGATTGCCAGCGATATTGGCAATGTGGAAATTCTCGAACCCGTCCAAAACCCCTACACCATCGGCGACCCGGTAGAAGGTGACCGGTTTGTGGGTCGTGAGGACATCCTCCGGGAACTGGAAAGCCTCTGGCTCGGTGCAGCCAACCCCCCCTCTGTCCTCATCTACGGTCATCGCCGCATGGGGAAAAGCTCCATTCTCCGCAACCTCACGGGCGGTTCTGACCTCAAGCTGATTTACGTTAACCTGCAACTGCTCGGCTCCGTTACCCAGGGTATCAGTGAAGTCCTGCTGACCATTGCCGACGATATTGCCCAACATCTGGACATTGCCGCGCCTTCCGATGAAGCCTTTCTCACGTTTCCCCAACGCACATTTGAGCGCTACCTGCGAGATGTCCTTAAGCAACTGGACTGTCGCGCCCTGATTATTGCCCTGGATGAATTTGAGATTATCGAAGACCTCATCGAAGCGGGACAACTCACCCCCGACTTTATGGGTTACCTGCGGGGTCTGATGCAAATGGATAAGCGTCTAGCCTTTGCCCTGGCTGGACTGCACACCCTCGAAGAAATGACCCGCGACTATTTCCAACCCTTCTTTGGCAGCACCTACGCCCTCCGTGTCGGTTTCCTCAGCAGCGCCGCCACCCGGCAAATTCTGGAAAATCCCAGCGAGGACTTCCCCCTGGAATATCACCCGGATGCGGTGGATGAAATCTATCGCCTCACCCACGGTCAACCCTACCTGGTGCAACTGATAGGCTTTCAACTGGTGCGCCGTTTTAATGAGCTGATGTTTGAAACGCCTACGTTCATTTCGACTTCGCTCAATGAACGTATTTCAACTCCGCTCAATGAACGGAATGCCAGACTTACCTTAGAGGATGTGGCCGCTGTTACCGATATTACCCAAGGCGACCTGTTCCGCAATGGTCGCTACTACTTCGACGGCATCTGGAACCAAGCCAGCCAAGACCCACCAGGACAAACGGATATCCTGAAAGCCCTCGCCCCTCACCCCACCGGCCTAACAACGGAGCAACTCCAGTCCCAGTGTCCCCCTGTGCCCGACCTTACCGCCGCCCTAGAGACCCTGAAACGCCATGATGTGATTAATCAAACTGGTGAGCGATGGCAGATTCAAGTAGAACTCTGCCGCCGTTGGATAGCCACCCGCACTTAGGCGTGTCTTGACAGCTTGCGCTGTTACAGCGTTGATTCTCGTGGGAACCAGAAACCGGGTTTCTTCAATAACACGATCGCCAGAATCGTATAATGCCACGTAAATTGCAACAGAAAACCTGATTCTTGTAAGGTGATGCCTAAGTTGGGCATGGAGGAATAGTGACTCAGCAAGGGAGTGGTGAAATTAGCAGAAGATAACGGTTACGGATCAGAGGATACGTTTTGCTGAGTCTATGAAGCGCTACACTGGGAAACTCCTTCATAATGATAGAAACGAATCAGGAGAACTGCAACGCTTATGTTTCTAGATGACTATCGTCAACACGCCCAAGAACGCGCTGCTCTCGGTATCCCTCCCCTGCCTTTGGATGCCGCTCAAACCTCCGAGTTGTGCGAGATGCTCAAACAGCCGCAGGAGGAACTGAAAGAAGAACTGCTGATGTTATTACGCGATCGCGTGCCGCCAGGTGTGGATGAAGCGGCTTATGTGAAAGCCGGTTTCCTGACTGCTGTGGCGAAGGATGAGATCCAGTGTCCGCTCATTTCCCATCAGGGGGCGATCGACCTGCTGGGAACCATGGTGGGAGGATATAATGTGCGATCGCTCGTCGATATCCTCAAAAGCAATGATAACGGCATGGCCAGTGAAGCGGCTGGCGCTCTGAGTAAAATCACCCTGGTTTTTGATGCTTTTAATGAAGTTCTAGAACTCTCAGACGTGAACCCCTACGCCAAACAAGCGATCGACGCTTGGGCGAACGCCGTCTGGTTTATCCGCCGTCCCAAACTGGCTGAAGCCATCACCGTCACCGTCTTCAAAGTGCCCGGAGAAACCAACACAGATGACCTCTCCCCCGCACCCCATGCCACCACCCGCCCCGACATCCCCCTCCATGCCCTGGCTATGCTAGAGTCGCGGATGCCGGAAGGGTTGGAAACCATTGCCAAACTGAAAGAAAACGGCCATCCCGTCGCCTATGTCGGCGATGTTGTCGGAACCGGTTCCTCTCGCAAGTCTGCCATTAACTCCGTTCTCTGGCACATTGGCGACGATATCCCCTTTGTACCCAACAAGCGGGCAGGAGGATACATCCTCGGCGGTAAAATTGCCCCCATCTTCTTCAACACGGCTGAAGACTCTGGCGCACTGCCCATCGAATGCGATGTCAGCAAACTCAACACCGGCGATGTGATCACCATCCATCCCTACAAAGGGGAAATTACCAACCAAGCGGGAGAAGTCGTTTCCACCTTCACCCTCAAACCCGAAACCATTCTCGATGAAGTTCGTGCCGGTGGACGCATTCCCCTACTCATCGGACGCAGCTTAACCGATAAAACCCGTGAAGCCCTGGGGTATGAACCGAGTCCACTGTTCACCCGTCCCAGTCTGCCCAACGATACCGGTAAAGGGTTTACCCTGGCGCAAAAAATGGTGGGCAAAGCCTGCGGACTGCCCGGTGTGCGTCCCGGAACCTCCTGCGAACCAATCATGACCACCGTAGGTTCCCAGGATACCACCGGGCCGATGACGCGGGATGAGCTGAAAGAACTGGCCTGTTTGGGCTTTAATGCCGACCTCACTTTACAAACCTTCTGCCATACCGCCGCCTATCCCAAACCCGTAGACATCAAAACCCACAAGGACTTACCGGACTTCTTCTCCACTCGCGGAGGGGTTGCCCTGCGTCCGGGAGATGGCATCATCCACTCCTGGCTCAACCGGATGCTCTTACCGGACACCGTAGGCACGGGGGGCGACTCCCACACCCGTTTCCCCCTGGGTATTTCCTTCCCCGCAGGTTCCGGGTTGGTGGCGTTTGCGGCAGCTCTGGGGGTGATGCCCTTGGATATGCCAGAGTCCGTATTAGTCAAGTTTACCGGTGAGTTGCAACCGGGGGTTACCCTGCGGGATATCGTCAACGCCATTCCCTGGGTAGCCATGCAACAAGGTAAGCTCACTGTCGCCACCGAGAACAAGCAAAATGTGTTCAATGGTCGGGTGATGGAGATGGAGGGCTTACCGGACTTGAAGTTGGAGCAGGCGTTTGAGTTAACGGATGCCACGGCAGAGCGATCGTGTGCTGGCTCTACCATTAAGCTCAGTACAGAAACCGTGGCAGAATATCTGCGCTCTAATATTGTGCTGATGAAAAACATGATCGCCAGGGGCTATGAGGATGCGGTTACCTTGACTCGTCGTATTGCCAAAATGGAGCAATGGTTAGCGAACCCAGAGTTAATGTCAGCCGATGAAGATGCCGAATACGCTGATATTATCGAGGTCAACTTAAACGAGATCAAACAACCGATTGTGGCGGCTCCCAATGACCCGGATAATGTGAAGTTAATGAGCGAATGTTCCGGGGATAAAGTTGATGAGGTATTCATCGGTTCTTGTATGACCAATATCGGCCATTATCGGGCGGCGGCGAAGATTTTGGAAGGCGCAGGAACGGTCAAAGGTCGCCTGTGGATCTGTCCCCCAACCCGCATGGATGAACAACAGTTACGGGATGAAGGAGTGTACGGTATTTTCGCGGCTGCTGGTGCAAGAACGGAGATGCCGGGATGTTCCTTGTGCATGGGAAATCAAGCCCGCGTGGAAGATAATGCCACGGTTTTCTCAACCTCGACCCGTAATTTTAACAACCGCATGGGTAAAGGTGCGCGAGTCTATCTAGGCTCGGCCGAGTTGGCTGCCGTCTGCGCTCTTCTCGGTAAAATCCCCACTGTTGAGGAGTATTTAGATATTGTGGCTAAGAAGGTCGATCCATTCAAGGCTGAGTTGTACCGTTACCTGAACTTCAATGAGATTGAAGGTTTCGAGGATTTCGGTCGCGTCATTCCCGCCGATCAGATGCCGAAGTTAGAGGAGGCTGTAGTGTAGTAGTATAATTATTGAGGTGGGTCTTTTATGGACTCACCTTGATTGATCAAGATTATAATTTATGGTAAAAAGGTATTCAACAAGCATTAAAAAGGTTAGGGAAAAACTAATGCAATTAATTACTAAAAAAATTAGCACTCAAAATTCCACTTTAAATCAATTAATTATAGAATTACAGGAAGAATGTCAAAATGTTCTTTCTTTGATTAATCAATTACAACTTTCTGAGTTAAGCGATCGCCAAAAAGGTCAAATTTTATCAGAGTTATTAGTAACCTCAATTCATTTACATTCTCACTGTGATGAGGATTGGCAAAATTTAATTTCTGATGAGTTAGAATCTTTAACTGATGATGAAAATTAAGGCTGAGTTGTACCGTTACCTGAATTTCAATGAAATTGAAGGTTTCTAGGATTTTGGTCGCGTCATTCCCGCCGATCAAATGCCGAAGCTAGAAGAGGCTGTAGTGTAGTATAATGGTTAGGGTGAGCCGGATGACGGCTCACCTTCAAAATTCAGATATCTGTTGATTAAATCTTAAGTATACATATTTTATGTCTAATATTCCAACAATTGAATCGAAAAATTTGAGTATTGCAGACTTGTTTCAAGATTTTTATACTGTACCTAATTTTCAGCGTGAATATGTTTGGAAGGAAGATAACGTAAAAAAATTACTTGAAGATTTATTTGAAGGATTAGGACTATATGAATATGAAAGCTCTAATCAGTTCTCGGAATATTTTTTAGGTTCTATTGTTGTTTGTCCAGATAGAACTGATGATAAAAAAACATTTCAGTTAATCGATGGACAACAAAGATTAACTACAGTTTATTTGATTTTTTGCGCCATTAGAGACTGTATTAAAGAATTAGGAGATGAATCAAGAGTAACTGAAAACTTAATCAAAGGTTTTGCTCAAGATATGAACACAGGTGAGGATATTGATAAATATAGATTGTCTCTACAATATGATAGCTTAGGGCAAAAAATACTGGATTGTATTTTAGAAGGAGATAAGTATGAACAATCCTTACTTAAATCTTCACAATCTGCTCAAAACATAGATAAAGCATGGAAACTCATCAAAAATTTCTTGAATGATAACTTAGAAGCTAACTCTAAAAAATTCAAAGAAGCTTGTTCATTTATTGCTAATCGAACTAAGTTGATTAGAATAGAAAGTCCAAATCTTAAAAATGCCCTTAAGGTTTTTGAGACCATTAATGAAAGAGGAATCGGACTGAATCCTGTAGATTTACTAAAAAATTATTTGTTTATTCATACTTCTAACGGCAATAACTATAATCGAGACTGGAGTAGCTTAACTAAAAAATGGCAAGAATTTCTTACAATACTCTCTCAACATAAGCAAGAACCTTTATCATTTATGCGATATTACTTAATGTCTCATTATCCAGTTAACTTGTCTAATACTTTTCCAGAAGAAGAAATTTATGATTGGTTTCTTGAAAACCAAGAAAAACATGAAATACAGAAAAATCCAATAAAATTCATTGAAACTTTAACGTTGGCTGCTGAACACTATTGTAAATTTACAATAGCTAAAAATATTGATAATTCTGACAATTATCACTTAAAAAATCTTGCTCAAATCCAGGGACGTTCCAAACAACAATTAATATTATTATTAAGCGGACGTTTTTTAAGAATAGATCTTTTTAATAAATTATCCTTGTATCTTGAAAACTTATTTTTTGTTTACGCTATTACAAGAAAAACTAGACGCAAAGATTTTAATTTGGGTCGTGAGTTTGCGCGTTGGTCAAAACACTTAAGATTGGTGAAGACGAGTGAGGAACTAGATTCTTTTATTGAAAAATACTTTATTCCTGAACTTAATTCTTTAAAAGACGATTTTAGGCAATCTTTGCTTCAACTATCTGAATCTAATTTAGCGAAATATCGTCTTCGCTATATTTTAGCTAAAATTTCACAATTTGTTGAAAAAACAGCATATGGAAATAGTAAAGAATTAGGATTTTATCTTGATAAGAATATTACCATTGAACATATACTACCACAATCTAGGAAGAATTTAAAATCACAAAAACTAGGAAATTTAACTTTGTTAGAAAAAACAATTAATAGTTCTATTTCTGACAATGATTATGATGATAAATTATCGGGATATCAGCAATCTCAAATTTTAATAACTCGTTCTTTATCGGAAATTCCTCATGTTGGTAACGATACACAGCTAAATCGTGCTATGAGTCAGCTTGGTTTAGTTAATTTCAAAGTATGGGATGATTCTTCTATTGATCAACGCCAAGAAATGTTGGTAAATATCGCTATGAAAGTTTGGGGACTAGATATTTAGTCGGGGAAGTTGCTGTTCTGATCGCCTAAACCGTTGCACTGACTGGGATAGGGAGAATGGGGAGGGGGGTGTGGGGGCGATCTCTTATCCAAGAGAGGCTAAACTCAATGTTTATAATTCTGACCAATTCTCTAAACTCAAACCTTCAACTCTGGCTAAATCCGTATCATTAGAAACCATAATCAAATTCTTAACCATTGCACTCGCTGCAATTAAAACATCTTCAGTTTGTATCGGTAAACCCCTTAATCTCAAATTAGCATGAATTTCAGCAGCTTTCTCTAATATAGCTAAATCATCTAAGAAAATAATTTGATAATCTTGGCAAATTTGATTAAAGCGTTCCCGTTGTTTAGGAGCATCAACAGCCAGGAAGCCTCTCCTGACTTCAAAATAAGTAATGCAACTAAAATTAATTTTTCTTCTTTGAAATTTTAGTCCTTCTAGTTTAGCTTTTATTTTCAAATTATCTTTGACAGCTAAAGAAATAATATTGGTGTCTAATAAATAACTCATAAGTCTACTACTTTCGTTTTATCGCTTCATCAAAGATAGCCATTTGCTCAGGAGTAAAATCTTGACCAATTTTTGACAAAAGTTCTGTAGCCATAACAAAACTACAATGTTCTTTTAACTCAGCATCTGGCATACTATCAAATTCTTCAAAGCTTAAGTTATCTTGAGCAAGTTTAACTAAAAGTTGAATCATTTCTGAATCATTAAGATCTTCTTGGAATAAAGGGCGTTCTTCCATCAAAATCGAAACTACATCCCCAATTCTCTTGACTATCGATTCTTGTCTCAGCTCTGTGGATAACATGATACTTACCTCCATGCAGTTTGGATTAAGATAGTCTCATCATAACCTAAAATAGTGTTTCATGAGCCAGAAACTCGGAAGTTTACGGAATTCGCGATCGCCTAAACCCTGGTACTCACTGGGATAGGGAGAATGGGGAGGGGAGTGTGGGGGCGATCGCCTGATGGAGTAGAGTAGGGAGAGGGCGATCGCTTTTTGGGTTCAGCTCAATAAATTCTTATAATTCTGACCAATTCTCTAAACTCAAACCTTCAACTCTGGCTAAATCCGTATCATTAGAAACCATAATCAAATTCTTAACCATTGCACTCGCCGCAATTAAAACATCTTCAGTTTGAATCGGTAAACCTCTTAATCTCAAATTAGCATGAATTTCAGCCGCTTTTTCCAATATGGCTAAATCATCTAAGAGAATCATCGGATACTTTTGGCGAAATTTGTTAAATCTTTCCCTTTGTTTAGGTGCATCAACCGCTAAAAACCCTCTCCTAATTTCAAAATAAGTGATACAACTAATATAAATGGTTTTACCTTGAAAGTTTATTGCTTCTAGTTTAGCCTTTATTTTCAAATTATCTTTGACTGCTAACGAAACAATATTTGTGTCTAATAGATAGGTCATAGAAAAACTATTTTCGCTTAACTGCTTCATCAAATATAGCCATTTGCTCAGGCGTAAACTCTTGCCCTATCTTTGACAAGACTTCCGTAGCCATGACACAACTACAATGTTCTTTCAATTCAGCATCTGGCATACTATTAAACTCTTCAAAACTCAGGTTTTCTTGAGCAAGACTAACCAAAAGATTTACCATTTGTGAGTAATTTAAATCTTCTTCAAATAAGGAGTCTTCTGCCATCAAAATCGAAACAATATCCTCAATTCTTTTGACTATCGATTTTTGTTTCAGCTCAGTGGATAACATGATACTTACCTCCAGGTAGCCACATTCAAATAATCTTATCATAACCTAAAATGACTCCAACCGATGACTAGGGATGAAAGGTGTACCCACAGAAGACCTTGTACTGGCGTTTCAGGCGCATGAAACGCGGAAGTTTACGGAGGCAATCGCCTAAACCGTTATACTCGCTGGGATAGGGATAATGGGGAGGGGGGTGTGGGGGCGATCTCTTATCCAAGAGAGGCTAAACTCAATGTTTATAATTCTGACCAATTCTCTAAACTCAAACCTTCAACTCTGGCTAAATCCGTATCATTAGAAACCATAATCAAATTCTTAACCATTGCACTCGCTGCAATTAAAACATCTTCAGTTTGT
Organism: Roseofilum capinflatum BLCC-M114; assembly: GCF_030068505.1. Classification (NCBI taxonomy): domain Bacteria; kingdom Bacillati; phylum Cyanobacteriota; class Cyanophyceae; order Desertifilales; family Desertifilaceae; genus Roseofilum; species Roseofilum capinflatum. Next base: position 47,566 of record NZ_JAQOSO010000012.1, on the reverse strand, counting down.
ATCGGTAAACCCCTTAATCTCAAATTAGCATGAATTTCAGCAGCTTTCTCTAATATAGCTAAATCATCTAAGAAAATAATCGGATATGTTTGACAAATCAGATTAAACCTTTCTCTTTGTTTAGGAGCATCAACCGCTAAAAAACCCCGTCTCATTTCAAAATAAGTAATACAACTTATAAATATACTTTTTCTTTGCGATTTAATATTATTAATTTTTTCTAAAATTTGACGATTTTGTTTGACTATTAAAGACACAATATTAGTGTCTAACAAGTAATTCATCTTCTATTTCCGTTTAACTGCATCTTCAAAAATAGCCATTTGTTCAGGAGTAAAATCTTCACCAATTTTAGTGAATAGTTCTGTCGCCATAATAAAACTACAATGTTCTTTTAATTCTCCATCTGACATGGTATTAAATTCTTCAAAAGGTAAATTCTCTTGAAAAAGTCTTACTAAATCTTGTACGGTTTTTACATAATCGAGATCTTCCTTAAATAAAGGACTTTCTGCCATAATTATAGATACAACGTTTTCAACTCTTTTAACCATTGATTCTTGTCTTAGCTCGGTGGATAACATGATACTTACCTCCATGCAGTTTGGATTAAGATAGTCTCATCATAACCTAAAATAGTGTTTCATGAGCCAGAAACCGGGAAGTTTACGGAGGAAAGCGATCGCCTAAACCGTGACACTGACTGGGATAGGGAGAATGGGGAGGGGGGTGTGGGGGCGATCGCCTGATGGAGTAGAGTAGGGAGAGGGCGATCGCCTTAATCTTAAGTTACAATAAACCCAAATTTACAATACCCAATCCCTAACTTCACAATATGACCATTCAGATCAATTTACCTCAAGAACTAGAACAAGAATTATCGATTGAAGCCCAACAAATTAACCTCTCCTTATCCGAATATATTTTACATCTCCTTTCTCTAAGACAAGTCTTGAATAACACTCCCAAAACCGGCTCGGAGTTGATTTCTTATTGGCAAAAAGAAGGATTAATCAATTCTCGTCCTGAAATTGAGGATAGTCAAAACTATGCTCGTCAAATTCGTTATCAAGCTGAACGCCGTCAACCGCTCTAAATGAAAAATTTTCGTAACCATTCATTCACTAACACTTGAACATCAATTTCTTTCTCTTGTGCAATTTGCCTGAAAAATTCATCAATATCTGATTCCAGATAAATCGGATATTGCAATTTCGCTTGAGGATGATAGAATTTACCTTGTTCAGCTTGAGAAAAATTATACTCTGGTTTCATACTTGTCTGTCCTCATAACATTATTAGTTGTGGATCTGAATCAAGAGGAGATTACCAAATGGACAAACTAATCCACTATCAAACACTGATCAAGGATATTTTAACTGAGTACGATCGCATTTCTGCACAAGTCCCCGATCCAGATATCGATGAAGTGTTAATGTTTGATGATGAAAGAAATCAATACCTCTGGTTTAATATTGGCTGGAAAGATAGCAGAAGAATTAAAGCTGTTTCTGTCTATGTGAGAATAAAAAATGAGAAAATTTACATAGAAGAAGATTGGACAGAGGACGGTATTGCAACTGAGTTACTCAGAGAAGGTGTCCCCAAAGAAGACATTGTACTAGCGTTTCATGAGCCAGAAAGTCGCAAGTTTACGGAATTTGCGATCGCCTAAACCCTGTTACTCACTGGGATAGGGATAGTGGGGTAGGAGGTCTGGGGGCGATGCTATAATACCAGTATCCTCAACTCACACATAGGAGGAAAATGCCAGCCAAAGACACTTATCATGAAAGCTTTAAGAATGCATTGATTAAAGATGGTTGGGAAATTGTTCGCGATCCCTATACAATCAGATACGAAGGAATGACCTTATTTGCTGATGTAGCAGGGAAAAAGCTATTTTCCGCACAGAAAGAAGATAGCAATATTGTAGTCGAGATGAAAAGTTTCATCAATCCGTCTGCGGTTCATGAATTTCAATGTGCTTTAGGGCAATACATTTTATATCGAACTCTATTATCTCAAATTCATCCAACTTACTTTCTCTACCTAGCTATTGACCAAGATATTTATGAAACATTTTTTCAGAAAAAAGGTATTGAGTTAGTCATTCAACAGTATTAAATATGGTTGATTGTCATCGATATTAACCATGAGGAGATTGTCCAATGGATAAATTAGAAAACTATCGCTCTCTAGTGAAAAAAACGTTAACCGAATACGATCGCATTGCCAGCCAAACCCCCAACTTGGAGGGAATAGATACAATATTATCCTTTGATGAAGAACGAGATCAATACCTTTGGTTTGATATTGGTTGGACTTCCAGAAAGCGAGTCAGAGCGATTTCGGTTTATATTAGAATCAAAAATGAGAAGATTCATATTGAAGAAGACTGGACAGAGGAAGGTATTGCGACTGAGTTATTGAGAGAAGGAGTGCCGAAAGAAGATATTGTGTTGGCGTTTTATTCTCCAGAGAAGCGGAAGTATACGGAATTTGCGATCGCCTAAACCCTGATACTCCCTAGGATAGGGAGAATGGAGAGGGGCGATCGCCCGATCAGGTACAGTAGTTCAAAGTGCGATCGCTTGTCTCAATTCAGATACTGTATCATGCCATCTGGTAACTTACCGCTCACTCAAACCATCACAATAGCATTGCTGAGGAGTTCAACCAGAGTTACAAAGAAGGGATTCTTGAGGTGTTAATCGATCTCCAAACCTACGAGCAAGTTTTTAGGTTGTTAGAATATCGGTATGATAAGCAATGTATCCAGAAATTGGGACAACTGTAGGTGCAGTTGTAGTTGGATATAATGAGAGTAATGGCCATGAGGTATACTGAAGTGCCAAGCCCAGCGTGTTGCATAAGGCTCTGGTTCCATTGAAAATTCCTGCATTAGCAAGTTAGGACATATCTGTGTGTAGTGGCATATCCCTCTTCTGTCACTTTCCGAGGATGAAGATAGAATAAAATAGAGTATCAATAGCTAAAGTTAATGCTTATGGAGTCTATCAAAATATCACCTTTAGTCTCTATGGTGAAGGGAGTGAATTTGTGAGAAAACTAGAGGAACATAACTTATGCTATACAGCAGTTTTCAGTGTTATGCGATACATTTGAATCGCCCTCAATCTGCCCTTACACAACACTCAGAGGAACTTTCTTACTCATTACTCATTACTCATTACTTAACAGCGCAAAGCGCTGTCTCTGTGAATAGTGACTCCTAGTCCACTGACTCATAGTCACATGGCTTGAGATCGCATCCAACGGTTTCGTGAAGCCGGGTTGTTGTTATCAGCGAGAGGTTTACCTCGATTTTCCCTCTGTATTGCTCAAACGCCCAATAACATAATATCGTAGTGTTAAGAGTAGTTAAGTAAACTTTTGCAGCAGAATTCAGAGGTCAAGGAGAGTTACGGCACTTGGACAAAGAAAAAATTCTGGTTGTTGACGATGAAGCCAGTATCCGACGCATCTTAGAAACCCGATTATCGATGATCGGGTACGATGTGGTCACGGCTGGTGATGGGGAAGAAGCCCTAGAAACCTTTCGCCATATCCTACCGGATTTGGTGGTTTTGGATGTGATGATGCCCAAGCTCGATGGTTATGGAGTCTGCCAAGAACTCCGTAAAGAATCGGATGTACCCATCATTATGTTAACTGCCCTGGGAGATGTGGCCGATCGCATCACGGGTCTGGAATTGGGAGCCGATGATTATGTCGTCAAACCTTTTTCCCCCAAAGAACTCGAAGCTCGCATTCGTTCAGTTCTCCGCCGAGTAGATAAAACCAGCACCTCTGGCATTCCTAGCTCTGGCGTGATCCAGGTGAGCAATATCCGCATCGATACCAATAAACGACAAGTTTATAAAGGAGATGAACGCATTCGCCTGACGGGGATGGAGTTTAGTCTTCTGGAACTGTTGGTGAGTCGTTCGGGAGAACCTTTCTCCCGTTCCGAGATTCTACAGGAGGTATGGGGCTATACCCCAGAACGTCATGTAGATACCCGTGTGGTGGATGTTCATATCTCAAGGCTGCGAGCTAAGTTAGAGGAAGATCCCAGTAATCCGGAATTAATCCTCACCGCTAGGGGTACAGGGTATTTATTCCAACGTATTCTGGAAGCGGGCGCAGAGGAATAACCCCACAAAAATAGGCGATCGCTCTCAGAAGGCGATCTCTGGGGTGAAACGATTTGGTAGAATTTGTAAGGCTTTTATCACTGGCGAGCAATGGGATCAACTCCGGCAAGAATCGCAATAGACGCAATGGGTGGGGATTACGCCCCCGATGAAATTGTCGCAGGAGCGCTAAGGGCAAAAGAAGAACTCGATGTCCAAATCCTGCTGGTGGGCGATCCAGAGCAGATTGAAGAATCAATTGGTAAGCACACCCACTCCCACCAACTGGAAATCGTTCCTTCCGAAGGCGTGATTTCCATGAATGAGGAACCCCTGGTTGCCCTCAGACGCAAGAAAAACGCCTCCATTAGTGTGGCGATGAATTTAGTCAAGCAAAACCGAGCCGATGCCGTGGTATCGGCGGGTCACTCTGGAGCAGCGATGGCAGCAGCTCTGCTGCGTTTAGGTCGCTTACCAGGGATTGACCGACCGGCGATCGGGGCCATGTTTCCGACTCTGATGGCCAATAAATCGGTTTTAATTCTAGACGTGGGGGCTAATGTCGATTGTCGCCCCCAATTTTTAGAACAGTTTGCCCTCATGGGTACGGTTTATAGTCAATACGTCCTGGGAATTGACCAGCCCAAAGTAGGACTATTAAACATTGGCGAAGAATCCTGTAAAGGAAATGACTTAGCCATTCGCACTCACCAGTTATTAGATCAAAATCCCCTAATTCCCTTCATCGGCAATGCTGAAGGCCGGGATGTTCTCTCCGGTGATTATGATGTGATCGTTTGTGATGGATTCGCCGGTAATGTGTTGCTCAAATTTGCGGAAGCAGTAGGGAGCGTCATGTTACAGATTGTGCGAGAAGAACTGCCTCAAGGTCTCCATGGCCAAATTGGGACAGCAATCTTGAAACCCAATCTGCGACGGATTAAACAACGGTTAGATCATGCCGAACATGGTGGGGCCCTTCTTTTAGGAGTGGCAGGAGTCTGTATTATTAGTCATGGCTCTGCCCAAGCGCCAACCATTTTTAATGCCATTCGTTTAGGCAAAGAGGCCGTAGATAATCGGGTCTTAGACCGACTCCGAGGACAATACCAAAAAACGGTGGCCGGTTTAGGAGCAAGTTCGGGAGACCAGGATAGTGAGGGATAACTTGGGTTTTCAAGCCGGAAAATTTCCCTTGAAAAAATAAACAAATATATGAAACATATGGGCATTGCAATAACCGGTAGTGGTTCGGCTACCCCTGGAGCGAAACTGACCAATCAGGGACTATCGGAGCGAGTGGAAACCTCAGATGAGTGGATTAGCACTCGGACGGGAATTAAAAATCGTCGCGTGGCTGGTGAGGGTGAGTCCTTAACGGCGATCGCCACCCAAGCAGGATTCAAAGCCATAGAGCAAGCGGGAATTTCCCCCACCGATCTCGATTTGATCCTGCTGGCTACCTCCACCCCCGACGATCTATTTGGCAATGCTAGTCAAATCCAAGCCGCATTAGGGGCCCATCAAGCCGTCGCCTTTGATTTAACGGCGGCTTGCTCTGGGTTCCTTTTTGCTTTGGTGACGGCTGCCCAATATATTCGCACCGGAACTTACCAAAAGGTGTTAGTGATTGGCGCAGATCTACTCTCTCGATGGGTCAATTGGAGCGATCGCACCACATGCGTCCTATTTGGCGATGGTGCAGGGGCGATCGTCATGGAAGCCAACCCAGGCGATCGCCTGCTCGGTTTTGAACTCAAAAGTGATGGCACTCAAAACCACTGTCTGCAACTGGCCTACCAACCCAAATATGAGGAAATCATTCCTAACCTCAGCGTCGGTCAAGGAACCTATCAATTTATCACCATGAACGGCAAAGAAGTCTATCGCTTTGCCGTGCAAAAAGTGCCTGAAGTGATTGAGAAAGCCCTCTTTCATGCCCAAATCAGCAGCGAGCAAATCGATTGGCTGATTCTCCATCAAGCCAACCAACGTATCCTCGATGCTGTGGCCAAACGGCTCAATATTCCCCAGGAAAAAGTATTGAGTAACTTAGCCAACTATGGCAATACCTCGGCTGCCTCCATTCCCCTGGTACTCGATGAAGCCGTCCGCTCTGGAAAAATCCAACCCGGCGATCTAATCGCCGCTTCTGGATTTGGAGCCGGCTTAACCTGGGGATCGGCTATCTTTCGCTGGGGACGTTAATTAAGGGAATAGGGAATAGGGAATAGGGAATAGGGAATAGAGAAAACCAAGTTTTGCCTTTTGCCTCCCCCCTTTCCAATAACTTACAGCCTTAAGTTTTGACTATTACCCATTACCCATTACCCATTACCCACTACCCATTACTCATTACCCAATCAATTTATGACAAAAACAGCCTGGTTATTCCCTGGACAAGGATCGCAAAAAACGGGTATGGGTATCGACCTTAAAGATACCCCGATCGCTCAAGATCGCTTGGCTCAAGCCGAACAAATTTTAGGATGGTCAGTTCTAGACCTCTGTCAAAGCGAAGCGGAAACTTTATCTCGAACTCTGTATACTCAACCTTGTTTGTATGCGATCGAAACCATTCTAATTGACCTCTTACGAGAAAAAGGACACTCCCCCGATCTAGTCGCCGGCCATAGTCTCGGTGAATACGTCGCCCTTTATGCGGCTGGAGTCTTTGATTTTGCCACCGGACTAGAATTAGTTAAGTGCCGGGCAGAACTGATGGAAAATGCTTCTGGGGGCAAAATGGCCGCCTTGATTGGCTTTAAATCTGACCAACTCCAGGAAGCCTTAGAAAAAAACCCCGATGTGGTACTCGCTAACGACAATAGCGCCATGCAAGTCGTAATTTCGGGCAAACCCGAAGCCGTCGAGCAGGTGATGGGGCAAATTAAAGTGAAAAAAGCCGTGGCTCTCCCCGTTTCTGGAGCTTTCCATTCTCCCTTTATGGAAGAGGCCTCACAAAAGTTTCAAGCGGTTCTAGAAACAGCATCTTTTGCTGAAGCCAAGGTTCCCGTTCTCTCCAATGTCGATCCGTCTCCAGCTACGGATTCTAATACCCTGAAAACCCGTCTACTCAAGCAAATGACCGGTTCTGTGCGCTGGCGAGAAACCTGCTTAAAACTGGTGGAGGAAGGAATAGAAAAAGTGGTAGAAATTGGCCCCGGTAATGTGTTGACAGGTCTAGTCAAACGCACCTGTCCGGGGTTAGCCTTAGAGAATATTGCGACCTTAGCTCAAGTACCGAGCTAACTGAGATTATGGCTCAAAATAATGATCCATCTCCGTTTCTGTTTATTGGCCTGTTTTTGATCTTGGGAGCGGGAGGAGGCTACTGGTTTTTCTTGCGCCAACCTCCTTCACCCTCTGGAGATAATCCCCCAGTGGTGAGTGAACCCAACGCAGCACCCACCCCGACAGAACAAACTGCCCCCAATTCCTCAACCCCTGAATTTACCCAACCGACATCGGTGGCAGCCGGTACAGTGATTCGCATGGATGGCAGTACCAGCATGGTGACGTTAAATCGGACTCTGAAACAGGGGTTTGAGGGGCAATTTCCGAATACCACGGTAGAAACTCAAGCCAATGGTTCGGATAAGGGGATTCAAGGGGTGTTGATGGGACAGTTGGATTTAGCGGCAGTGTCTCGTCCCCTGTCAGCGCAGGAGACGCAGGAGGGGTTAATGGCGTTTCCGGTGACGAGCGATCAAATTGCGATCGCCGTCAGCAACAGTAATCCCCTGTCTGCTGGGTTAACGATGCAACAAGTGAAAGACATTTTTCAAGGTAAAATTACCAATTGGTCAGAAGTTGGGGGATCTAATCGTCCCATTCGCGTCATTAATCGACCGGTAGTCAGTGGAACCCGTCAGGCGTTTCAAGAATTGGCCCTACAAGGAGAAAATTTTGGTACAGGCTCTAATGTTGCAACCTTAGACCGAGATGCTACAACTCCCATGTTACAGGCATTAGGTGAGGATGGCATCGGTTATGCCACAGCCGATCAAATTGTCAATCAGCAAACCGTCAGAGCAGTGGCAATTGATGGGGTATTACCGGGATTTTCGGGTTATCCCTATTCGCGCACCTTATATTATGTCTATAAAAGTCCCCCCAATGAGGCGGTAACGGCATTTTTAGGCTATGTAGACAGTATGAATTGATGGGGGAAATTAGTGCAGAATCCTTTGAATGTGGGTCTAATTGGTACGGGATTTGCGGCTCGCTTGAGAGCAGAAACTTTACAGAGTGATTCCCGTAGCCGTCTGGTGGCAGTGGTGGGTTATAATCCAGATAAAACGGCTGAGTTTGCCCAAAAATATGGGGCGCGGGTACTAGAATCTTGGCAAGAATTGGTGCAGCTTGATGACCTAGATTTAGTTATAATTAGTACCATCAATCGAGATCATGGGGCGATCGCCAAAGCCGCCTTAACCGCTCAAAAGCATGTCATCGTTGAATATCCCCTATCCCTCAACTTCGAGGGAGCCAGAAGCCTCTGGATACTGTCTAAAACCCAACACAAACTCCTCCATATCGAGCATATCGAACTCTTAGGCGGACTCCACCAAGCCTTTAAGCAAACTCTCCCCCAACTCGGAGAAATCAGCTATCTACGCTATAGCAAAATTGCCCCCATTCATCCCGCACCCCAGCGCTGGAATTATCACAAAGACCTCTTCGGCTTTCCCTTAGTCGCCTCCCTCCCTTCTATCCACCGTTTCACCGATGCATTAGGTACTGTGGAAACAGTTTACGCCCAAAACCGCTATTGGCCGGAGAATTCTGACTATTATCACGGCTGTTTCTGCACTGCCCAACTCCAATTTACTAGCGGTACAATTGCCGATATTGTTTATGGTAAAGGGGATATTTTTTGGCAACCCGAACGAAAATTAGAAGTCCATGGCCATCAAGGAACCCTAATCTTTGAAGGGGAGAAAGGCTCCTTAATTCAACTGGACAAAACCACAGAAATCCCCGTAGGCACACGCCGAGGACTCTTTGCCCAAGACACTCAGCAAGTCTTAGAGTATTTAACAGAAGGGACAGAACTCTATGTTAATCCTCAGTCCAGTTTATACGCCCTTAAAGTCGCTTGCGCTGCCGAAAGATCGGCATTAACGGGACAAAAAGTTACTGTAAATTAGGCGTTGATTTAATCTTCTCCATCGGTTAGGATTAACCTTATGCCATTTCTCTATGATGATGCGTTTAATGATTTTGCCGTAGTGGACTGTTTCACCTAAAATAGTTCAATAGAAAGCCCAGTTCGTAGTAAGCGCTTTAGCGCTTATAGTCTTCGGTGCGCTCCTTACGCTCACTATTTATAGAAAACATGGTTCGGTGTTAGCGCTAAAGCGCTCACTACAAACAAAATCTAATGCATCAAATTAGATGAAATGGTCTACTAGAATCGACAGTAATTAAGTGCAAACTTAAAGAGAAATGGTATTAGTTTTATAGATAAAATCAGAAATGCCCTCTCCCATGGAATTCTTGACTTTCCCCCCCTTCTCCTGCGGGACAAGGGGGTAGAAGGATGAGGGGAAATAATATGACATCAAAAAATCAACGCGCTAAACCCTTCTTAAAATGGGCAGGGGGTAAATCTCAACTGCTCTCTCAATTTGAAGCACACTATCCCCCTGAATTAAAACAGGGAAAAATAAAGCGCTATATTGAGCCATTTTTAGGGGGGGGTGCGGTCTTTTTTGACTTAGCGCAAACCTATGATTTTGGCTCTGTATTTCTGTATGATGTGAATCCGGAACTGGTGTTAGTGTATCAGGTGGTGAAGCACTATCCAGACGACTTGATGGCGGCATTAGAACAACTGGAAAATAAATATCATGGTTTGACCCATTCTGAGCGCAAAGACTTCTATTTTCTGATTCGGGAACAGTATAATACCCAAAGACTAGACTTTAACTATGAAAAGTATTCTCCAGATTCTACCGTGAGAGCGAGTTGGCTAATTTTTCTGAATCGCACTTGTTTTAATGGTCTGTTTCGTATCAATAGTAAGGGGGAGTTTAATGTGCCTCCGGGGAAATATAAACATCCGAAAATTTTGGATGCAGACAACTTGCGAGTAGCGTCTGAGGTGTTGCAGAAAGCAGAAATTATCGGTGGAGATTTTCAGAGCTGTGAATCTGTGATGACAGACGATTCATTTATCTATTTTGATCCGCCCTATCGCCCCCTGAGTCAAACAGCGAAGTTTACCGCTTATGCTCAATCGGAGTTTGCAGAGCGGGAGCAGGAAAGGTTAGGGCAGTTTTTCCGCAAGTTAGATCGACTGTATGATGTGAAGATGATGTTGAGTAATTCCGATCCGAAAAATGAAGACCCAACTGATGATTTTTTTGAACGGTTGTATGAGGGGTTTACCATTGAGCGGGTATCGGCGAATCGGATGATTAATAGTAAGGGTAAGAAACGGGGATTGGTTCAGGAGATTGTGGTGAAAAATTATTGAAAATTATAGAGAAATACGATCCCCCTAAATCTCCCTTAAAAAGGGGGACTTTCAGAGAAAAAGAGTTGACGAATTACTGATTCCCCACCCATGGCCATGAAAGAACATATTTTAAGAGCAACCTGCGAGACTGTGCATCTGGGGGGATTTTCGGATAAAGTTCCGCCTGTGCTTACGGTGGAGTCAGGCGATCGCATCCAGATCGAGACCTATACTGGATTTTACCTCATTGAGGAGCATCATCGCGCCCCCCAAGCTTTCTTCCCTCCAGAACTGCTAGACATCTGCCACCATCTCCCCCCTGAGCGCAAAATCGGCCCCGGCCCCCACCTGCTCACCGGCCCCATCCACATCCAAAATGCCCAACCTGGGGACATTCTCGAAATTCGTCTAGAGCGCATTACCCCCAGTTTACCCGTCGGGTTTAACGCCATTCGAGCCGGTTGGGGAGCCTTACCCCAACAGTTCCCCGACCCCGCGCTGCGCTTCATTCCCCTAGACCTCGACCAACAAATTGCCTACTTTCCCGGTCATCCAGAAATTAAAATCCCCCTTCAGCCCTTTTTTGGCATTTTAGCCGTTGCCCCCCCCTCAGAACCCCATTCTTCCGTCCCTCCGGGCACATTTGGCGGCAATATGGACAACCGAGAATTGCAAGCTGGATCTCGGCTCTTTCTCCCCGTCCAAGTCCCTGGGGGCCTCCTCTCGGTTGGCGATGGTCACGGGGCCCAAGGGGATGGGGAAGTTAATGTTACGGCGATCGAAACCTCCATGAATGGCACAATTCAAGTTATTCTGCATCAAAACTTTCCCCTTCCTGTCCCCCTCGCCCAAACCCCCACCGACCTGATTACCATGGGATTTGCCCCCACCCTCGATCAAGCCTTAGAACAAGCCTTAGAACAGATGATCCAGGTGCTGGTATACTGCGGAGGTCTCACCCCAGAAGAAGCCTATGTTCTCTGTAGTTTAGCCGCTTCTTTTCGGATTACCCAAGTGGTGAATCGACCGCAAAAAGGGGTTCATGGCCTATTTCCCCTGAAGATGCTTCCCCAAGGTTTTCAATTCTGAAAATTATGAATTGTTAATTGTTTCGGCTGTCGCCGACATAAAAATTTTTAATTTTTAATTTTTAATTTTTAATTGACATGACTGTAACCCAAATTATTTTATTAGCCAGTGGAGGACTCTTAGCCGGAATTCTCGCGGGTTTTTTAGGCATTGGTGGCGGAACCGTTTTAGTTCCCCTCTTAACCACATTAGGCTATTCCCCGGTCGAATCTGTGGCCACCAGTAGCCTCTCGATTTTAATCACTGCTAGTTCGGGAACGGTGCAAAATTGGCGCATGGGTTACTTAAAATTATCTAAAGTCCTACTCTTAGGATTCCCAGCAATGATTACGGCTCAAGTGGGCAGTATTTTCGCCGATCGCCTCCCCTCCTATCTTCTCCTCTTCTGCTTCGGACTGCTCTTACTGCTCAACCTCTATTTAGTCCAAGTCCGCAAAACCCTCACCCAGTCCGAACCTACCATCGAAGAACCCCAGTTTAATCCCACCTTGGCGAGAATGATTACCGGCTCGATCGCCGGATTTATGGCCGGGTTTTTAGGGGTAGGGGGAGGAGTGATCATGGTTCCCCTACAGATTTTATGGCTCGGAGAAACCATTAAAGATGCCGTCCGCACCAGTTTAGGCGTGATTGTTCTCACCGCTTTATCCGCTTGTATCGGTCATGCGCTACAAAACAATGTGGTTCCTTTAGCTGGAATTTTATTAGGAACGGGGGGATTAATTGGGGTACAAATCAGTACCCGATTTTTACCGACATTGGAGGATCGGGTGATTACCTTTGGCTTTCGTCTGCTGTTGGCACTATTGGCGACTTACGTCTTTTGGCAAGCGTGGACTCAGTGGACAGCCATATAGTTGAAGAAGATATCGGCTTGACGTTCCTCGGAAGTGCTAGAGCTGGCGATCGCCACCGATTCTAAGGGGTCTAAGAGAGGCTTGCCTGCCAATTCTACCAGCCTTAACAGAGGAATTTGACGCTCCAGGGGTTTTTGAGCCGATCGCCAATTGACAAAGAAATAGCCATGGTTGACTGGAGGTAAAGCGGCGATACTGTCTTGAAAGAGGGCATCGGTAGCTAAGGAATTGCCTGTCTTTTTGGCTTTCAGTACCCGATCCATAGCAGCAATAGATGAGGTGATAATCTCATACTGGTTAACGGTTGTATGCACCCCTTGCACTTTGGCTTTTAATAACCGACTTTTAGCCGTTTCTTTCCCTTCCACGATCGGATCGGCGATTAATTTCGTCCAAGCCACCAGGGTTCGATCGTCTAACTTAAAAGAGCCAACACTCAAGCCTTGCTGGTTCACCATCGCATCTAAACGATCGGTTAAACTCTCTCCCGTTTTCTCGCTAATGATAATCCAATCTAAATCCCCTTCTTCTTCATCGGGTAACAAGGCGATCGCATATTCTCCTTCAATGGCATCAAGAATATCGGCTTGCACGTCTAATTGCCATTGTTTTCCCCAGTCGAGCAAGGGTTGGCGCAGAATCTCGGAAATGTTCCCATAACCTGCCGTTTCTGTTTGCACCTGTTGCCAAAACTGACGCAGGTTAACACCGTTGATGGCTAAATAACTGCTAGGGGGCAGATACGTTAACAGGGAAGAGGGATTTAAGGGCGCTTCTCCTCCTGCGAGCAAAGCTGGATCGGTGGGTAACCAATCTGTTTTGGCTAACAGTCCATCTTGTTGGAATTGCACACTCATCCCCAAGGCTGCATACAAGGGATGATTGACATCCATACCCAACTTTTGGGCAAACTGAGGCAGATTGATCCAGGCGATCGCCTTTCCTTTATCCCTATTGAGTTCCTGCAACTGTTGATAGTCTGGGGTTGCGCCTAAACTCAGATCGGCAACTTGCACATTATTAATCCCTTCGCGCAGGACTTTAGGATGATTTGCCAATAACACAAACCGCGATCCCACTACCGTGGTAGCAATCGTGTTTTCTTTGCGGCTATAAATTAACTGTGTGCCTTTGTAGGGTTCAAACACCAAATCTTGGCCGGCGATCGCCTCCCGTTGCCAATAGACTTCTAATAATTCTTGGGAAAGTTGGGCGTTTTTCGTCGGTAGCACCACCAAATAACCCGGTTGTTGTCCATTGTCCCCTTGGCGATCGAGATCCGTACTCGTCATCGCCCAAATTCCGCCCCCATCCAGCCAAGGCTGAATATCTTGCTGATACTCTAAACCGGTGCTATCAAGGAGGGTATTTTGTAGCAGTTTTTTCCCTCGATCGAATCCTTTAATTTCCGATAACACCCGATCCGGCTTCTCGGATAAGGAGACGACGACCGGCGCTTGTTTAGAAATAAACCGAGCCGCAGATAAGGCTTCCACTGCTGCCGAATCTCCCGGAAACTGCGATCGGGCGCATCCACTAAGGCACAAGACCAATCCGCAGGCCACAAGTGCAGATAGTTTGAAGACATTGACGAATACCGCTTTACCCCATTGGGCGATCGGGGCTAGATTCATGATTCCCTCACCCTTACCATTCGATGAGCCAAGCCCCATGATACTATACTTTTGCCCGCGACAATGGGGTTGATAAAGATGGAACGCCCATGGGATCTGCCTATGGGATCTGTCCATAGGCTCAAAGGCTCGTAGCATGAGTACACAATTGTCTCACTTTGCGGTAAAACTAGAAGTATGAAAAACCGATAAAAAACTTTACTGAATCTGGAGGATAGAACTATGGATTGGCGTGTTGTCGTTGTTTTACTACCGATCGCTGTTGCTGGAGGATGGGCTGTTTTTAATATTGGTGCAGCAGCTCTCACTCAGATTCAGAACTTCTTAAACAGCCGGGAAGCATAAATCCTTATTTCGGGATTAATCCCTTGGGGGTTAGGAGTCTAGACTCCTAACCCCTTAATTTTGCTCAAACGGTTATTAAGAGTTTATAAATAAAGGATTGCGAGAGGTTTCTATGGCGCACCATAATAGAAAGTACCCGTATCTTTAGACTAAATGTCAAGGTTACAGATGAAGACTTTATTCTTTTGGCCCGTGAGTGCCGCGATCGCCTGGAGCGCGGTTTTTGCCTTCTTGAGTTCCCCTGCTCTCTCTCAAGAAGAAGAGGGAGTGACTCTAAAAGGAGACTCTTTACAAACGGTGGAGAGTCGCAGCACCCAAGATTTTCCGGGTTTATATACAGACTCTTCTGTGAGAATTGATCCGCGCTTATCCACTGGGCGATCGCGATCGGTTATTCCCCAAGTGCGACTCAATGAAAAGGTGGATGTGATGTACCAAGACAGTGCCGGATCGGGGGAAGACCTGGGCTTATTTCGCTCTCCTGGGGATGTTAGACCCTCTGGAACCGTGAATTTGAGATTGCAACTTGAAGAATAAGAACCCTAAAACCTCTCAATGGGGGCAGGCGATCTCACCAGAGATGCGGAGCCGGATCGCCGATTTGTTACCCCCCCATCAGCATGTGGCTGTCCATCTTGGGTTAGATCGGATTAAGCACCTGTTAGCAGCCCTCGGTAACCCCCAGGATCGGGTTCCGTTAATCCATGTGGCTGGAACCAATGGTAAGGGGTCGGTTTGCGCTTATATCGGCTCGATTTTAGAAGCCGCAGGCTATGGCGTGGGGCGCTATACTTCCCCCCATTTGCGAGATTGGACGGAAAGAATCTGTATTAATGGCCAGGCGATCGCCCCAGAAGACCTCTATAACAATTTAGTCAAGGTTTTAGAAGTCGTTAATCCTGAAGATTCACCGACTCAGTTTGAACTCTTTACAGCGGCCGCTTGGCTCTATTTTGCTGACCAGGAGTGCGATGTAGGGGTGATGGAAGTGGGATTAGGGGGCCGTTTAGATGCCACTAATGTCTGCGATCGCCCTTTAGCGACTGTGATTGTCTCCATCGGTTGGGATCATTGGCAAGTGTTGGGCCCCACCCTAGGAGATATTGCCAGAGAAAAAGCCGGTATCCTCAAAGCCGACTGTCCCGCGATTATTGGTGCTGTCCCTCCAGAAGCAAAAACCGTCATCCAGGAAAGAATTCAAGCGTTAAACTGCCCAGCGATTTATCCCCCAGCCGCCCAAGATCTCGGTGGAGGAAAAGCCAGATTTGCTGATATCGAGTATCAACTGCCTTTAGTAGGAGCGCATCAACTACAAAACTCTGCTTTGGCGATCGCCACCATTCAAAGCTTACCCCCTTCAGGCTGGACGATTTCTCCCCAAGCAATCCAACAGGGAATCGCCCGTACCCAATGGCCCGGTCGCCTAGAATGGAGTATCTGGAAACACCAGCGCATCCTGATTGATGGGGCCCATAATCCCGAATCGGCGATCGTGTTGCGGCACTATCTCGATACCCTAGAGCCTACTCCCATTCATTGGGTGATGGGAATGCTCTCGACCAAATCCCATACAGAAATCTTACAAATTCTTCTGCGTCCGGGCGATCGCCTCTTCACTGTCCCCGTTCCCGATAGCAATTGCGCTTCCCCCCAAGAGCTAGTCGAACTCGCTCAAACCCTACAACCAGACTTATGCAGTGGTGAACCCTATGCAGATCTCGCAGATGCTCTAGATGCGGCCGCGATCGACTCTTCTGGGTTAACCGTGGTTTGCGGTTCCTTATATCTGCTCGGTTATTATTTCTCCCTGGCCATAGACTCCTAAACCTCTCCTAAAGGTAAGGGTGAAATCAGAATCTTTTGCCTAGATTCCAGCGATCTGCGTCACAGTCCCTTGTGATTAACATCATATTGACAAATATTGCAAGACTTTGTTACATTAGTTTGCAAGAAACGAAACAAAAGTTCACACATAGGAGAACAACATGGTTAACTTAGTTATTCTTTCCTTACTGTTTATCGCTGGTTGGGTTGCTGCTTCTGTAATCGGAACTCAAGCCTACTTCATGGGAGAACAAACCAAATCTATCCACGAACGCAACTGGGACTCTGATGGCTTCAACAGCATCGCCAAATCTGTAACCGGTCAAGAAACCGACTACACCAACCGCGTCCCTGGATATAGCTTGGATAGTTATGGCAGTAACACCCTGGCCAGCTAATCATCTCGGTAGCGTGAGTACCCCAACTTCCCGTACTCACCTCCACGTCTTAACGCTAATTCCTTTTCTGGAGTTAGCGTTTTTTATCGTTTTTTGGCAATACAGCAGTTGTCGCTGCTATAGGGTACATTATTAATCACAGATATAAACTTTACTAAAGGAATCAGGGTGGCTTCTGGTGTAAGCCAGAAAGTTATACTATGGGATAACCCATCCTTGTACTCTCACCGCCTTGATCCTATGTCATCTACAATTAAACCCCGTGATGTCCAAGTCGTTTATCTCGATCATCAAACCACTTTATTGCGATCGCGAACCTGGGATCGTCTGAAATTTGAAGTTGAATATTCCCTACAAAAGGGAACAACCGCGAATTCATTCCTGATTAAAAGCGATAAAATTGCCTTAATCGATCCCCCAGGAGAATCCTTTACCGATAACTATATTAAAGCCCTCCAAGATCGACTGGATCTCAAGTCCATTGATTACGTGATTGTTCACCACTTTAATCCCAATCGGGGAGCCACTCTCAAAGCCTTACTTAAGCTGGCTCCTCAACTAACCCTCGTCTGCTCGAAAGCTGCTAAATTAGCCCTGGAAAAGCTTTGGGAAGAGGAAGGTCTAGAGGTAAAGGTGCAATTGGTTAACCGCTCAGATCTAGACCTCGACCTGGGCCAAGGTCATCATCTTCAGTTTATCCCCACCCCAACCCCCCGATGGCCCGATGGCATTTGCACCTACGATCCCCTCTCGCAAATTCTATTTACAGATAAATTTTTTGGCGCTCATGTCTGTGGGGATCAAGTCTTTGATGAAGGATGGAAACTCTATAGCGAAGACCGGCAGTATTATTTTGATTGTCTCCATGCGGCACAACCTCGGCAGGTACTGACGGCCCTAGACCGGATGAAAGATAAACCGACTCGCTTCTATGCTCCTGGTCACGGGCCGCTGCTACGCTACGGGAAACAGGAGTTAACCCAGCTCTATCGCTCTTGGAGCGAGAAGCAAAGCGGACAGGAGTTATCGGTGGCTCTAATTTATGCATCCGCTTATGGGAATACGGGAACTTTAGCCCAGACGATCGCCCGTGGAATTACGAAATCGAGTGTGGGGGTTGAGTTAATTGATTGTGAACTGGCCGATCCGGCTGAGATTCAGGCTCAGGTGGAAAAATGTGATGGCTTTATTTTAGGTTCTCCCACCTTAGCGGGCCATCCCCCCACCCAGGTGCAAACGGCTTTAGGAATTGTGCTATCAACGGCAGCGAAAACGAAACTTGCGGGCGTATTTGGGTCGTTTGGCTGGAGTGGAGAAGCGATCGATATTTTGCAGAGCAAGTTGGAGGATGCGGGATATCAGTTTGGGTTTGAGCCGATCCGGGTGAAGTTTGCCCCCACGGATGCCATTTTGCAGCAATGTGAGGAAGCGGGGATTGATTTTGCCCAACAGTTGAAGAAGGATCTCAAACGACGGACTCCGAAGCGCTCGGTGAATGTGTCGAGTAGCGATCGCACCGCACAAGCGGTTGGCCGAGTGGTCGGATCGTTGTGCGTGGTTTCGGCCCATCGGGGAGACCTGCATAGCGGAATGCTTGCCAGTTGGGTGTCTCAAGCAACGTTTAATCCTCCAGGGTTAACAATTGCGGTGGCTAAAGACCGAGCAATGGAGTCGTTAACCCATTCAGGCGATCGCTTTGTGTTGAATATTTTGCCCGAAAAGAGTCCTTTAATCCGCCAATTTACCCGCAAGTTTGCCCCCGGAGAAGACCGGTTTGCAGGCTTGGAAACGGAAATAGCGGAAAATGGCGGTAAGATTCTCAAGGATGCCCTTGCTTACCTCGAATGTACGGTAGGCGATCGCATGGAATGCGGCGATCATTGGATGGTTTACGCCACCGTTGAGAGCGGTAAAGTCTTTGATAGAAGTGGGGTAACCGCCGTTCACCATCGCAAAACCGGCAGTTATTATTAAGGGGGTTCGTAGGGGTAGTCGTAGGGTGGGCAGGAAAAGAGGCGATCGACCCCAACCCCTACCACAAGCCCTGCCCACCTTATCCGCTTGGGAATTATAGCGCGCAGCGCTATATTAAGTCGAGGGAAGGTGAAAATGCAGGTGATTGGGGCCGTTATGCGTAAACTTCTTCATTTGGCCTTTGCCTTGCTGAAGTCCCAAAAGCCTTTTGACCCCAATTACACGATCGCCGCTCCGATCGCCGTCCCGATCGCCTCCCCTTGACATCCAAGACAGTATCTACGGTGATGGAATTAGTCGATTAAATGGGCAATGGTTACGCCTGTGCCGCCGTTTTTTTGATCGGCTAATTCAAAGCGCTCGACTTGGGGATGGCTCCTCAGAAATTCATGGACTCCTTCCCTTAATTTACCCGTGCCTTTGCCGTGAATAATCCAGACATTCGTACAGTTGGCATTGTAGGCTTTGGTAATCCCTTGATCGAGTTCGGCTTCTGCCGTCACCACGCGCAATCCTCGGATATCTAAAGTATTGCGAGAGGTTTGGATGACTGGGGCTGTGGGTTTGGGAGGGGGCGTTTTCTCTTTTTCAGGAGCTATTTTTTTGTTCGTTTCCTTAGTGGAAACTTCGGCTTTTTTGCCGTCTAAGGATTCGATTTCTGCGAGTCCTACGGTCATTTTCATTAACCCAAACCGCACGGTTAATTCTTGCCCTTCTTCGTCCATTTGTAGAACTTCTCCGGTTTGTCCTAAACTGGGAATGCGTACCCGTTCCCCAACTTGCGGTTTATAACCGGGTTTGGGTTTGGGGGGATTGACTTTGGAGGGCAAATATTGCTCGGCAATGCGATCGAGTTCTTGGGTGGCTTTGTGGGTGTCTTGGGCAGTACCTTGTTGTAGGCGTTTGATGGCTTGGGCGACTTCTTTTTTGGCTTGCGAAATTGCCTTTTGGATCTCGATTTCCTGTTGTTGGCGTAGCTCTTGCTCCCGCTCTTTCAGTTGCTGCGCTTTGAGTGCGACTTCTTGGTGGAGTCGTTCGGTTTCTGAAAGGAGTGTCGAGGTTTCTTTGACTTGGGTTTCCTGACGACGACGCTCGGCTTCTAAACCGGCGATCGCCTGATTCACGTCTTCGGAACCCGTGTCTACCCATTCGTGCGCCTCTTCGATCACCTCCGCATTTAACCCCAAACGGCTGGCAATAGCCAGAGCATTCGATCGCCCCGGAATGCCCCACAGCAGGCGATAGGTGGGTTGCAAGGATACCTCGTCAAACTCCACCGAGGCATTCTCAAACCGCTCATCCTCATACTTGAGGGCTTTGAGTTCGCCGAAGTGGGTGGTGGCAATGGTAAGTTGGGCGTTGGTGGCGAGATGTTTCAAGAGGGCGATCGCCAACCCAGTGCCCTCGGAGGGATCGGTTCCCGCACCCACCTCATCTAATAGTACCAATGTAGGGGCGAACGGCCGTTCGCCCCTACAAGCGGCAACACTGTCCAAAATCCGACAAATACGGCGAATATGTCCCGAAAACGTCGATAAACTTTGCTCTAAGGACTGCTCATCGCCAATATCGGCTAAAACCTGGCTAAACCAAGGCAGTTCCACCGGTTCCCGCGCTGGCACGAATAAGCCGACTTTTGCCATCAGTGCTGCCAGAGCCAAGGTCTTCAAGGTTACCGTTTTACCCCCCGTATTCGGCCCCGTAATAGCCACGACTCGGATCGGCGGTTCAATACACACCGTCACCGGAACCACCTCTTTCCCCTGTTCATGACGCTGTTGCCACACCAACAAAGGATGACGCAATTGCCGCAGGGTAATCATTTCCGTGGATTCAATGAAACGAGGTGGATTGGCTTGTAACCAATAACTGTATCTGGCTTTGGCAGTCGCTAAATCGAGAATAGTGGCAACCTCCACCAAATGTTCTAAATCGTCGTAAACCTCCGCAACTTTCTCCGTGAGGGCGCGACAAATGGCTTCTTCTTCCCTGCTTTCTTCCTTTTGCAACTGTCGCAAATCATTCCCCAGGGAGACGATCGCATGGGGTTCGATATACAGAGTTGCACCGCTTGCAGAGGAGTCATGAACGATACCGGGGATGGTTTCCTTGTGATTCGCTTTCACCGGCAACACATAGCGATCGCCCCGTTGGGTAACTAAATTCTCCTGAATGGCGTGGGATTTCCGTTGCAGCAGGTTTTGCAGGGTTTGCGTAATGCGATCGCGCTGAGTTTTCAATTGACGGCGCACATTACCCAGCTTCACACTAGCGCGATCGGCAACTCTTCCCTGCTCATCAATACAGTGGTTAATCTCCTGTTCCAACTCCGGATAAGTACGGATCGTGCTAATCAAATCCAGCAAAATCGGCACATCATCCTGTTCCTCAATAAACCGGCGCAGTCGTCGCATCCCCGCCAATGTACTCGCCACATCCAGCAGTTCATCCCCGTACAGCACCCCCTTGAGTGTCGCTCGTTTAACAATCTTGCGAATATCCCGAATTCCCCCAAACGGGATCTCTGCGGTTAGGGTTTGCTCCAGGGTGTAGACTTCCTGAGTTTGCGCCAACAGGGTTAAACTTTCCGCTTGAGTTTCGGCGATCGGCAAATTCCGGGCGGCGATCGCCCCCATTTTCGTCGCTGCAAACGTCGATAAATGCTCGCACAACCGCGACCATTCTAACAGCTCTAGGGTTTCGTCTTGGATCACTCGTGTTCTATCGATTTAACGCCACACTGTTTATTGTATCGACTTTTGCCACTCTGGACAGCGCAAAGCGCTGTATCCCTAACGATCGTCCTCTATATCCAAATGGGTAGAGAGGTCTTGAAACCAACCCCAGCGCCAAAACAGATAAATTAACCCCCCAGAAATACTCAACATGACTCCCCAAACCATGGGATATCCCCAGGCCCAATTCAGTTCTGGCATATTCCACGGGGAGGCTTCGGGATTAAAATTCATGCCATAAACCCCAACCACAAAGGTGAGCGGGTTAAAAATCGTGGCAATAACAGTTAAGACTTTCATAATTTCATTGGTCTTATTGCTCACAGAAGACAAGTAGACATTCATAATCTCTGAGGTCAATTCGCGATAAGTTTCCACCAAATCCATCACTTGTAGGGTATGGTCATAGCAATCTCTTAATTCAATTTGCACGGTTTGGCCAATTAAGGGACTGGGATTACGGACTAACAGTTTTATGGCATCTCGTAGGGGCCAAATTTGCCGACGCAGAGCGAGTAATTCCCGTCGGATACGATAGAGAGTCTTTAAGGTTTTGTGACTGGGAGACGTGACCACTTCCTGCTCTAGATCGTGAATGCGATCGCCATAGGCTTCTAAAACGGGGAAAAATCCATCGACGATCGCATCCAAAATACTGTACATCAAATAGTCTGCACCCTGGCTACGAATAATTCCTTTACCCGTCTGAATGCGATCGCGCACCTGACGCAACCCCTCCCCGCGATCGTTCTCTTGCACCGTCAGTAAGTAGCGATCGCCTAAAATTAAACTGGCCTGTTCGATATAAAATCCCTTACCTGGCTCCTTTAAGCGCACCATCTGCGTAATAATCACCAGATACTCGCCATAATCTTCTACTTTCGGTCGTTGGGGGACATTGACCACATCTTCTAAGGCTAAAGGATGTAACCCAAACACCTGACGAACCCCTGGCCAAATCTCCTGGGAACCCAATCCTAAAACATTGACCCAAGACACCGAGGGACTCTTTAAGTAGGATAAACACTCTTCTGGAGTCGTTAATTCTGTACGTTCCGTTTGACTTTCCGTATAATCAATCAGAATGAGCTGAGAGGGAGTCGCATCTTCTTCAAATTCTAGGGTTCCCGGCAAACTTCCCGGTTCATCATAGTGATAGTCAAATAAATCATCGTCAGTCGGTTTAGAGAGATTAATCACGGCTAATGTCGATTAGAGGTCAGTCTGGTTGTGTAGGCAATTAGGGAATAACAGATTCGCGTCTAATGGGGGTTTGATTTTCCTTCCATAAACTTAATCCCACCAAAAGCTGATGCGATCGCTGGTTTTCAGGCATTCAATCAGCCTATCGCGCTCCATAACTCCCTGGTCAATAAGGTCAGGGCAAAACTCATACATTTCATCAGCCCAATACTCGACATCTTCTAGGGGAGAGAGAAAGCGAAGGGCTAAGGAATCATAACGAATATAGGTAATAATAAACGGCTGTTTGGCTTCCAATGCTTGCAACCATTGCAACACATAGCCTGTGCCAATACCATAGTTACAGCCATTTGTACCCATGGCGGCGATCGCCTCATATTTATCCGTCGTGGGAAAGACCGTCAAACATTCGGGCAAATGCTCAAAGAGGGTGCGACTCGAAGCAAAAACATAGCATCCCTTAGCCATAAACTGATTTTGCAGGGCTTCTACATCTAAATCCTTGCGTTTATTCACCCTAACATTGATGTAAAATCCACCTTCAAGATCGCTAAACTCAATGGGTCGATCGCCACAAATTTCGGCTAATTCTTGCACCGCTTCCCCATAGGCCGGATCGCGTCCGCGCTCGGAAAAATCAGGATAGTCATACTCTATATCAGCGCGGGGATCTTCTTCATATTCATCATCCGGTTGTTCTAAGTCTATTTCTAATTCTTGGGCGCGATCGCCCGCCCATTCCCGCAATAGGTTTAAGACATTAGAGCGCCCAAAAACCTTAGCTAAACTCAACGCGGTTCGACCCTCCCGGTCTCGTTGCTCAATATCCACCCCCGCAGCCAGTAATGCACGGATCGCATCGACACTCCCTCGATAAACCCCCGCAGTCAAAGCCGTTCCTCCCTCATAGTTACCCAGATTGGGATCGGCACCTGCGGCTAACAGAGTCTCAATTACCTCAAGATTTTCTTCCTCTGAATTGTAGTAATTCAAGGCATCAATGAGAGCAGTGCTGTCGCCACTCCTAGCATTCACATCCATCCCTTTACTTAACAAGAGCTGCACCAAGGGTAAAGAACCCATACTCGCAGCTCGCATCAACAGATTTTCCCTATCTTCACTCTGAACCTGAAAATCAGCCCCTTGGTTAATCAAGAACATAGCAATTTCTTCCTGTTTCTCCCAAACAGCAATGCTTAACGCACTGACTCCTTTAATGTTCAAATTTATATCAGCTCCTTCAGCTAACAACTGTTGCACAATGTCCAGATGCCCCTTCTCACAGGCAATCATCAAGGCAGTTACATTCAAGCCATCCTGTTGATTCAAGTCCGGTTTAGCTGCCAACAAAGCCTCTACTACATCTCGGTGACCGGCTTCGACGGCTAACATCAGGGCAGTTCTCCCGGCTTGGTAACCGTACTGGTTTAAGGAATCCGCACTGTAAGAACCAGACAATAGGAAGGGTACTTCTCCCCCAGCTAGGTCGTCGAGATTGGGATGAGCGCCAGCCGAGAGAAGCAAGTTTACCATGTCTACATGGCCTTCTCTTGCTGCTAACATCAGGGGTGTTTTGTTGCGGGTATCGCGTCGGCGATCGCGAGTATCCACATTTGCTCCTTGCTCAATTGCTGATCGCGCCGCATCGACTGCTCCCGCAACGGCTGCTTTGAGCAGAATTTCATCTTGAGAGATTGGAGTATCGACAATGCCAAAAGAGCGCAGCACGTCCAAAACTTGGGTATCTTGATTGCGAGTTGCCCAATCAAAGGCACTCAAACCTTCACCATCCTTTTCATGGGGATGAGCGCCAGCTTCTAGAAGGATAGCAACCGTTTGAGCGTATCCACATCGAGCCGCCAAAATCAAGGGAACGGTATCCCTGATATGAATGGGTTGGACGCTAGGAGAGGCAGAGGATTGAGACTTGATGGCTTCGAGTTCTTCTAGAGCTTGTTTGGCTTCAGCTTCAGGATCGTCTGTCTCTTCTAAGGTCTCAATTTTTTCCCATACCTCACCGACTGCTTCTAGGGATTTGAACAGCGTTCCTAATGCTTCTCCGGCCTGTTTTTTCACCTCAGCATCATTGATGGTGATACCGGAGATCCCTTGATTGACATTAACCCCGGCAGCTAGGAGTGCTTTTAAGACCTGATTGGCTTTTGGATCGTTACCTGCGGCTGTGGCTAAGGCGATCGCTGGTGTTTTATCAAAAGTATCGGTTATATTCGGATCGGCCCCCTCGCGTAGTAATTCCAAGGCAATCTCAAAATGCTTACCTTTGAGAGCATTAAGTAGAGGAGCTTTGGCATCCAGATCGGCTCCCGACTGAATCAACAGGGAGACTATTTCTGGTTCACCCCTACCAGCCGCTACGGAAAGGGGAGTACCACTAAAGGTCTGTACATTGACATCTGCTCCTTTCTCAACTAGGGTGCGAACGACTTCAATCCCGTAGGGAATGGCCATCACCAATTCAGTTTTGAGGTTATTTTTCCAAGCTCCGGCTTTGACTAATTCGTAGCGAATCTCTCTCTTGTATTCACATATTTCTAGGAGATGTTGGTTGCCATCCTTCACATTAGGATTAGCTCCAGCATCGAGCAATTCCTGCACCAGAGAAAGATTTTCATGTTTAACAGCTTCAATCAGTTGGCGGTCAATATTGAGTATCATAAAGCACATTTATAACCAATTTCTTATTCTGACATCTGCAATTGTAGTGTAATTGTAGCATAAACAGTTAACTCAGAGCTGGCAAGAATTGGGCTGGAATCCTAAACTGAGCTTCTATAATTTAAGGATAGGAGGGAAAACTATGGTTGTGAACACAATGATCACTCGATCGCAAAGTATTCCGCGATTAGAAAATGGCGATCGCCTTTCGCGCACGGAATTTGAACGGCGCTATTCCAACATGCCGGAATTGAAGAAAGCGGAATTAATCGAAGGAGTGGTTTATATGGCATCACCGTTACGCATTAACCAACATGGCGAACCTCACTTCAACCTGATCGCTTGGTTGGGAGTTTATGCGTCTATGACTCCAGGGTGTCAAGGAGGCGATAATACCACAGTAGTTCTCGATAGTAACAATGAACCCCAACCCGATATCCTCCTTCGGGTTGAGCGAGAAGGACAATCGATCGTCAATGATGCGGGATATGTGGTGGGAGCGCCGGAGTTAGTGGTAGAAATTGCTGCTTCGACTGTCTCTCTGGATATGCAAGATAAATTGCAGGTGTATTGTCGCCATCAGGTGCAAGAATATTTGGTATGGCGGGTTGAGGATCATGCGATCGATTGGTTTCGCCTGAGAGCCGGTCAATTTGAGAAACTCGAAGCCGACGAGGAGGGGATAATTCGCAGTGAAGTCTATCCTGGATTGTGGTTAGATGTTCGGGCGCTGTTGAGCGGTAATTTAGCTCAGGTGTTGCAGGTATTGCAAGCAGGAATAGCAACAGACGAACACGAAAAATTCGTGCAGCTTCTATCGCAAAAATAGGTGAGGATTATTGATCAATTCCAAGCCCCAAAAAATGGGGGTTAACTCGGTTCGAGAAAATCATAAAGG
Organism: Roseofilum capinflatum BLCC-M114; assembly: GCF_030068505.1. Lineage (NCBI taxonomy): Bacteria > Bacillati > Cyanobacteriota > Cyanophyceae > Desertifilales > Desertifilaceae > Roseofilum > Roseofilum capinflatum. The sequence goes on along the minus strand of NZ_JAQOSO010000012.1, from coordinate 21,328 downwards.
ATTTCATCGGGTTCATCCTCTATATCGTCATCGACTTCGGGCATAAAAACAGTTTCTGAAACGGGTGTTTTTTGGTTGGATGTATCTTTGAGTTGCTGTTGTCGAATGACGGTAATTAGGGTATGGAGTTGATTGACAGTTTGCTTTAGAAGAGCGACTTCTTGTTCTAAGGCAAGCAGACGATCGCCAGAATTAGCCGCCACTTCTCCTAAATAGAGGGCGATCGCCTCTTGGACGACCTCTTCTGAGGTTTTCTGGCGATCGCTGGCGATCTGGGCAATCTTCTCTTGCCAACTGGGGTTAAGGTTTAGCTTCATGATCCGAGCCATCGAGTTGAACAAAAATGGGGATTATCCTAATAATAAGGAATCATCGGATAACTCTTCCCCTTTAAGCTGATTAAACCGCTCCAGGAGATCGGCGACTTCTAAGCCTTCCCGTTCCTCTCCAGCAATATCTAAAATAATCTGTCCTTCATGTAACATAATCGTGCGATCGCCCATGATCAAGGCCTGACTCATGCTATGGGTGACCATAATCGTAGTTAACTGTTGCTCTTTGACGATGTTGCGGGTTAACTGCGAGACAAAATGGGCAGTTTTTGGATCGAGGGCTGCGGTATGTTCATCTAATAATAAGACCTCAGTCGGCGCTAAGGTAGACATGAGCAGGCTTACCGCTTGTCGTTGTCCCCCGGATAATAATCCCATGCGATCGCCTAATCTACGCTCTAAGCCTAATCCCAAACGGGCTAACTGCTCCCGAAATTGGGCGCGACGACGGTTGGGAAGGGCTAATTTTAAGCCCCGAAAGCCTCCCCGTTGAACGGCTAAAGCCATATTTTCTTCTACGGTTAAATTTGCACAAGATCCCAACAGGGGATTTTGAAACACTCTGGCGACCAATTTAGCCCGTTTTTGGGTGGGCCATGAGGTAACATTTTGACTGGCAATATCAATGCGTCCAGAGTCCGCCAGGCGATCGCCACTAATTAAATTGAGTAGCGTTGATTTTCCCGCTCCATTAGAGCCAATAACGGTGACAAACTGCCCAGCCGGAACACTCAAGCAAACCTGGCGGAGGGCGGGAGTTTCCAGAGCAGTACCGGGATTAAAGGTAACACAAGCGCGATCGATTTCAATCATGAAGAATTTTTCTGTTAAGCTTAAATTCAAGACTTAAATTTTATATCAGAGGCAAAGTGCGAGTATGTCTACTCAGCGAATACGTCGGAAGTCCTCTCAAAATCTGGGCACGGGTTCTAAAACACCTCGGTTTAGTCCCTCTCCTATAGTGTCTCGAAAACCCACACCCATACAACCGACTGGCGATCGTCAACCCTTTGCTCAACGAACACCCTCTGGGGCCAATTTTGACTTACAAACCGATCAGCCCCCTAGGGAACTGGCTCCAGATATGCAAGCTCATATCGATCGGTGGAAAAGCAAGATCCCGCTTCAGTCTGCATCTCCACCGAATTCGCCCATCCAGCGCTATCCCCTAGGAGACCACCATAATCTATGGTTTTCACACCCCCTTACTCGCCAATCGACTCAATCCTCAATTCAACGGGCTGATGGTGATGAAACGGATACATCTACACCTACCACTGCAACGCCAGCTCCCACCACGACTGAAGATACAACGGTAACAGCACCGGTTGCGACCTTGAAGCTCTGTGCAGATGTGGAAACAGCAGATCGCAGTAGATTGGGGTTAACAGACCTCGCGAAGGCGAATGTGGGCCATACGTTTTTGAAGCTCAGTTATAACAATCCAACCGATGTGCCCGATGCTATGCGTCAACCGACTAAACGATTATTGCAGTCGCCAACCGGTTCTTCTTTTGGGTTTTATCCTCTGATTTACAGAGCCAGTACATGGACGTATGATAGCACCGCACGGATGAAGCGTTTAGAAACTCCAGGGAGTGGAACCAGTCTCGATCGCCGTCATACTGGCTTTTCACTAAATCCGAAAAAATGGGTTCCTGGGCGCGTGGAAGAACCCGATGTAGCCCATGCTTCTAAGGGTGAAAAATCCTATGCGTTAACTCAGCCGGAAGTGGATGGTTTGATGGAATATGTGGAAGCGAAAAAGGATGCTAAGTATAATTTATTTAAGTATAATTGCACCAATTTTGCGGTAGAAGCAGTTAAATCTATTGGTAAGTCTGCACCGAGTGGAGCAGGTCAATATGGAGAGATTATGCTTCCGAATTCCCTGTACAAGAATTTGCTGGCTTTATCGAAAGATGGGGATACGGATGTGACGTTAGGGCCTTTGGAGGAAGGTCACTCCCATGATAAGAAGGGAGATAAAAAAACGAGTAAGAAAAGTTCGATTAAGAAAACATAGGAAATAGGGGGAGGCTGACCCAAAGATCATGAGCGCTAAACCGATTACGTTTGAGGCGATCGCTACGGTGGTGGAAATGGCGATCGCCGATGTGAGTAAGAGAGCGGGAGTAAAAAACTTAAAAACCTATGTTACGGTGCGTCTGGAGCAAGTTCTCCCAGCCGATCTGGCCGAACAGGTGAAGGTAGAGACCCTCAATTTTATTTACCCGACTCAAAAGGGGGATGAGCAAATTCAGAGTGGGGATAGGGTGCAACTGACGATTATTGCTAACGATCTATCCCAACCGGATTGGTTTCGGATGACGAAAATGCTGAAACTCTGAAGGGCAACATTAGGTTTCATGAGAGTGAACTTTACTGGTTTTATTTGAGTTTCGGCGATCGCCCAAGCCAAGACACTAAATCTTCAACTCCAGTAAAATCGAGCAGCGCTTCCCCCAAATCTTCCAGAGTTTCCACCGACAAAGACTGAATCTGTGCTTCCAATTCTGGAGAAAGCACCCCTACTCGTCGCGTTAATTGGCGAGTGACAAAAGAGACCGCTTCTCTTTTTTGTCCTTCTAGCAAACCTTCTTCATGAATTTCTTGGTAAATCACGGACTCGCGCATCGCCTCTTTCCTCAATAATTGTCTAATTAACTTCTTCTCAAATCTCAAACCCGCCAACACTTGGCTACAAGCGAGGACATCTGCTTGTTGCAGGGATTTAGGGGAAATTTGGGCGATCGCTACCGAGCATTATCGCTCAACCAAGACACTAAATCCTCAACTCCAGTAAAATCGAGCAGTGCTTCCCCCAAATCTTCCAAAGTTTCCACCGACAAAGACTGAATCTGGGCTTCCAATTCTGGAGACAGTTCCCCCACTCGTCGCGTCAATTGACGAGTAATTAAAGAGACCTCCCGTTGTACGCCTTGCTGAATTCCTCGCTGAATTCCTTCGAGCAAACCTTCTTCATGAATTTCTTGGTAAATTACTGACTCGCGCATCGTCTCTTTCCTCAATAATTGTCTAATTAACTTCTTCTCAAATCTCAAACCCGCCAACACTTGGCTACAAGCGAGGACATCTGCTTGTTGTTTACTTTCCTCGATTAGGGAATGGGAAGGGTATTGTTTATGTTATCAGCAACGGCTAAGAGCAAGAACTACTCTAAATTCTCTGTTCGCCAGTAATTAGGAATCAGTGGAGTCTTCCCAAGGGATGGGTATGATGATCAATAGTCCTTGGGGCAATGCTTATGTCCGCCAAACAACCCATTTCTGTTCCCTTCAAAGGCCGCTCAACCCTATCTTTGCGCTTCCTGTTGGTGGTTCCCTTTGTGCTGGAATTATGTTTAGTGGTGGGATTGATTGGCTATTTGTCGTTCCGCAATGGTCAAAAATCGGTCAATGAATTGGCGAGTCGTCTGAGTGGGGAAGTGACCCATCGCATCCAAGAGCATCTAAAACGGTTTGCTGATACGCCCCATTTATTTCTGAAGATGAATGAAGCGGCGATCGCCTCCCAACGCTTTGACCCCGACAATTTTGAGGTTGCCTTACCCTACTTTTGGCAACAGGTACACATCCATCCCTGGGTGCGATCGCTCTACTGGGGCAATACCCAAGGAGATTTTATCATGGTTAACCGCGACCCCACCCCCCGCCTTTATCGTCGCGATCGCAATAGCGCCCCCATCCGTAATATCTATCACTTAGACGAACAAGGCAACCCCATTGATGACCCGATCCGCAGTGCCGAATACGATCCCCGTACCCGTCCCTGGTATCAAGCCGCAGTCGAAGCTCAAACTGCCACCTGGTCATCTATTTATCTCTTTTCTGCGTCCGAGGATTTAGGCATTACCCCGGTTTTACCCATCTATGACAACCAAGGAACCCTAAAAGGAGTCCTAGGGGTAGATTATACTCTCACCCAGATTAGTAACTTTTTAGCCACTTTAGAAATTAGCGCCACGGGGGAAGCCTTTATTATGGAGCGATCGGGTAAACTCGTGGCCAGTTCTGCCCCGGAATTGCCCTTTATTGACACCCCAGACGGTCGTCAACGGATTAAAGCCTCTGAAAGTCAAAATCGGTTAATCCAGCAAGCTGCCAGCCATATTGCCCGGTTAGCTTCCCTGGACGAGCATCAAGATCTAATCATGAAATGGGAGGGAGAGCGCTACTTCTTAGAGGTAACCACCGTCGGCCATAATTTGCAACCGGGAGAAGAGTCTTTAAGGGGACTCGATTGGGTGATGGTGGTGATTATTCCTGAAGCCGATTTTATGGCTCAGATTAACGCCAATACTCGCAGCGCGATCGCCCTGTGTATCGTTGCCTTAATAGTGGCTTTAGCATTGGGTTTGCTCCTGTGTCGCTGGCTCTCTCGCCCCATCTCCCAACTGAGTCAAGGAGTCAAAGCCATTGCGAAAAGCGAAACAGCGCCCAAAATCTACGGAGGACGGATCAAGGAATTTGACCAACTGGCCCAAGGGTTTAATCAGATGGTCTATCAACTCAATATCTCCTTCCAAGCTTGGGAAGAAATGAATCAAAACTTAGAAGATCAAATTCAAGAGCGCACCCAAGCCTTAGAACAAGCTCAAGAGCATTTTCAAACGGCCTTTCGTTTAAGTCCCCATCCCCTGTTTATTAGTGCGATCGCCGATGGCTGTTTACTTGAAGTCAATGATAGCTTTTGTGAAATCCTCGGCTATTCCCCAGAAACCCTGATGCACCGTCGGGAAACCGAACTGCAATTATGGGTTAATCCTCAAGAGCATCAGCGCTTAGTCCAAGTCATAGAAACCCAGGGAACCCTACGCCACCAACAAGTCGAACTGAAAACCGCCTCTGGAGCGATCAAAACCCTATTATTATCTGCTGAAAGTATTTTATGGGATCAATGTCCTTGTATTCTCTATGCCGCCTATGATATTAGCGATCGCCAACAAGCCCTGTTAGCCTTACAGCGCAGTGAAGCCGCCTTGCGCGAACAGCAGCAATATTTACGGCTCATTTTAGACAATATTCCCCAACAAGTCTTTTGGAAAGATACCGATTGCGTCTTTTTAGGCTGTAATCGCAATTGGTCAGAAGCAGCCGGATTAGAGAGTCCAGAAGTCGTGATTGGCAAAACTGATTATGACTTATTGCCGCGTCATTTAGCCGATGAATTTCGAGCCAAAGACCTGGAAATTATGGCAACAGATACCCCACAATTACATATGATCGCCAAAAAGGTCAAACCCGGAAACGATGGTCAACCCATTTGGCTCGATATTAGTAAAATTCCCATCCATGATTCCCAGCAGCACGTCATTGGCTTATTAGGAGTGATCGAAGATATTACCTTACGAAAAAATGCCGAAGATGCCCTACGACTTGAACAGACCAAATCGGAAAAACTGCTCTTAAACATTTTACCTGAACCGATCGCCGAACAACTCAAACAGAATGACCTCACAGATCGGCAAATGGGGGTTGTGATTGCCGAACAGTTCCAATCTGTCACCATCTTATTCGCCGATTTAGTCGGATTTACTCCCCTCTCTAGTCATTTACGGGCCCATGAATTGGTTGAATTACTCAATCGGATTTTTTCCCAATTTGACCAGCTTTGCGAAAAATATCATTTAGAGAAAATAAAAACCATTGGCGATGCCTATATGGTTGCTGGAGGACTTCCCCTACCCCGCTCCGATCATGCTGAGGCCATCGCCAATATGGCCCTAGAGATGCAAAACATTATCCGTCAGTTTCAAACCCCCTTTAAGCAACCCTTCCAAATTCGCATTGGTATTAATACCGGCCCCGTTGTGGCTGGGGTCATTGGCAGGCGCAAATTCATTTATGACCTCTGGGGAGATGCCGTTAATGTCGCTTCTCGGATGGAGTCCCAAGGCGAACCCGGCCAGATTCAGGTAACCCATCAAACTTATGAATTATTAAGAAATACCTATCATTTTCACGAACGGGGTAAAATAGAAGTTAAGGGCAAAGGAGAAATGTTCACCTATTGGCTGTTAGGCCAATAAACTCAAATTTTAATCATTTTTCCCTCAATTACACCCGATCCCTGTCGAATTTTCGACTTTCTTTTTTAAGATCACTTTAAAATTTCACCTGTTTTTTGATTTTTTTTATAAACCTTTATGGCTGTTTTACATCATCAAAATAGTTGGGATCTGAGTGCCAAGCTCCCCTTAAAACTGTTGCTGATTGTCCCGTTTGTTTTCCAAATTGTCCTAGTTGTCGGTTTAACGGGATGGTTTTCCGTGCGCTATGGCAAAAAGGCAGTCAATGAAGTGGCAACCCAATTGCGCTCTGAAGTCACTCACCGGATCGATCAAAAACTCTCAGAATATCTGACCCTTCCCCATCAAGTCAATTATATGACCCTAGATGCTCTAGAACTCGGATATTTGCAGATCGAAAATTTTCCCCAATTACAACAACATTTTCTCAAACAGCTCCAACGCTTCGATCGAATTGATTCCGTGTTTTTTGGCAGCGAACAAAATGAGTTTATTGGCATTGCCCATGGGAGAGACAATCGACTGCAACTCATGAGAGCTGGAAAAGCAACAGGAGGCAGCATTCAATTTCATTTGCTCAATCAGCAAGATCGTCCCATTGAACTGATCAACGAAACCCCTAATTTTCCCATTCGCGATCGCCCCTGGTACAAAGTCGCAGTCCAAAGCCAACAAGAAGTATGGGGGCCCATCTTTACCTACCATGCCTATCCTCGCATGGCCATCCCTGCCAGTGTGGCCATTCGTGACGATGCGGGTAACCTGATTGGAGTCTTAGGCAATAACTTTTTTCTCACCCAAATTAGTGAATTTCTGGCCACCCTAAAAATTGGGCGATCGGGGCAAACCTTTATCATAGAGCGCTCCGGACAATTAGTCGCCAGTTCCACCTTGCCCCAACCCTTTGTGATTAAAAACGGGGTCGCCCAACGCATTGATGCCATCAACTGTGAAGATCCGATCATTCAAGCAACCACCGCTCACTTATTAGAGGCTCTGGGATCGTTCGATCGCATCGAAGAGTCTCAACAACTCGACTTTTATCTCCAGAAACAACGGCAATTTGTGCAACTGATGCCCTATCAAGATGACTATGGTCTCGATTGGTTAATCGTGGTCGTAGTTCCAGAAGCCGACTTTATGGGACAAATAGAAGCCAATACCCGCAACACCATAGCATTATGTGCGATCGCCTTAATGGTGGCGATCGCGATCGGGATTCTCACAGCCCATTGGATTACCCGCCCCATCTTAAGCCTAGCCGCAGCCAGCGAAGCCATCATGCTGGGCATCACAGACCAGAACCCCCAAGGGCAACTCTCCCCTGGAAATCCCCCCCTAAAAATCACCAGGATTCGAGAAATAGAACAACTCTCCCACTCCTTTAACCAAATGGCTCAACAGCTTCAAGACTCCTTCAACAGCTTAGAACAACGAGTACAAGAGCGCACCCTAGAACTCGAACAAGCCAAACAAGCAGCCGAACAAGCCAATCAAACCAAAAGCCAATTCCTAGCCAACATGAGTCATGAACTCAGAACGCCCCTCAATGCCATCATCGGCTTTACCCAACTGATGTTGCGCCATTGCAGTCATAACCCGCAACAACAAGAGCATCTGAACATCATTCATCGAGCCAGCGAATACCTGCTCGGACTGATTAACGAAGTCCTAGAAATGTCCAAAATAGAAGCCGGACATCTGCAACTCAACGCCAACGACTTTGACCTCAAACATCTACTCGAAACCGTACAAGAACTATTTGCCCTCAAAGCCCAAGTCAAAGGCATCACCCTACAAGTCCAACTCGATCCCGCTCTACCCACCTATATCCGCAGCGATGAAGGTAAACTGCGCCAAATCCTCGTGAACCTCCTGAGCAATGCCATTAAATTCACCTCTGAAGGGACAGTAATTTTACGAGTTGAAGCGGGAACATCTCCCCATCAATTCCACTTTGAAGTCGAAGATACCGGTATCGGCATTGAACCAGAAGAACTCTCTAGTCTCTTTATCCCCTTTGTCCAAACCCAGTCCGGGCGCAGTTCCCAACAGGGAACCGGATTAGGTCTGACCGTCACCCATCAGTTTATCGGATTGATGGGGGGACAGATCAAAGCGATCAGTCGCGGGTATCAATTCACTCCCGTTTCTGCCCAATCCGACGATCTACTCCAACCGGTTGCCCTTGCCGACTCACCCATCGGAACCCGATTTGAATTTGAGATTACCGTAGAACCAGCAGAAAATCTCAGCTTTCAGCCTGTCATCACTCAGAGGGTTATAGGCTTAGTTCCCGGTCAACCCACCTATCGTATTCTTGTCGTTGACGATCGCTGGAGCAATCGGCAACTATTATTACAACTGCTCGGCCCTTTAGGATTTGATGTGCAAGACGCTGAAAATGGACAACAAGCCATTGAAATCTGGGAAAATTGGCAACCCCACTTAATTTGGATGGACATGCGAATGCCTGTTATGGATGGTTATACCGCCACCGAGTACATTAAACAACATATTCACGGCCAAGCCACCGTCATTATTGCCCTGACGGCCAGCGTCTTCGAGGAAGAAAAAGCCCTCGTCTTATCCTCTGGATGTGATGACTTTGTGCGTAAACCCTTCCGAGAATCAGTCATTTTAGAGAAAATGAACCATTATCTTGGAGTGGATTATATTTATGAAACCCTAGAAGAATCTCCGGCGGTTTCTGGAGAACCAGCCGAAAGTTATCCCGTGCAGTTAGCCCTCATGCCCCATGAATGGATTGAACAATTGGAGTATTTTGCCACAGGAGCCGATGGCGAGCAAATTTTGCACTTGCTGGAGGCTCTCTCTGAGGAACAGATGCAGTTACGTGAAACCCTGACCGGTTGGGTGAATCAATTTCAGTTTGAACAATTGGTCGAGGTCTCTCAAGCCGCTTTGAAGCTTAATCATCAAGTGTCAAGAACTTAGGTAGGGAATTATGGAGTGGGGGAAGACGCAAACACAGTTAAGATTAAAACTAAGATTAAAACTAAGATTAAAACCCTTGTGGGTCAAGACTCAAATCTTACGCCCCCAATTCCTGGGGGGGGTTTCCAGTCTATTGCTGATCCTCGGATTAGCGCTTCCGGTGCAGTGCTTACCCGTTGAAGCCTCTGGGAATCGTCCCAGGGTTCAATCCCAAGTCCAGTGTCATCTTTATTTTGCGATCGGTAGCGTCGGTATTCTGCTGATCAGTACCAATCTGTTGCTATGGTACGCTTATGCGCGGCAGCAAGGGCAGAAGTTGAGGGCCCAGGAGGAGCTATTAAAGTTAACCATCCGACATTCTCCAGGAGCGATCGCCCTTTTCGATCGCCAGATGCGCTACATCTACGTCTCCGAGCAGTGGCTAAAGCTTTATAATATACCAGAAGCCCACATCATCGGCAAGTCTCACTACGAAGTCTTTCCAGACATTCCCCAACGCTGGAAAGACATTCATCAACAGTGTCTCGCCGGCCAGATTAAAGAGTGTGCAGAAGACCCCTTTTATCGCGCGGATGGTTCCCTAGATTGGGTCAATTGGCAAATTCATCCCTGGTATACCCCGACCCAGGCGATCGGTGGTATCATCATGTTTACTCAAGTGCTGACAGGCTATAAAAAGACTACCGAACAACTGCGCCAAGTGGAAGCCCGATGGCAAACCCTCGTCAATAGTACCTCTGACGGGATCATGATTGTTAACCCACAAGGCAAGATCCTATTTGCCAATCCAGCCGCCGCCAAGATTATCCATAAACCCCTGTCTGAATTAATCTATTATCCTTTTGGCTTACCCATGGTCGTTGACCATACCGCCGAGATTGAAATTACCCATGGAGGAGAAGTTTTAGGAGTCAGTGAAATTAGTCTGGCTCCAGTGCAATGGGATGGAATGGAGGCCTTAGTCGTCTCTTTGCGAGATATTAGCGAACGACGACAAGCCCAATTGAGTTTATGGGAGCGAGAAGAACGATTACAAGCCATTTTCGATCAAGCAGCCGTCGGGATTGCCTTAAGTGTTCCTTCGGGACAATTGGTACAGGTCAATCAACGCTTTTGTGAGCTACTCGGATATACTGAGGACGAGTTACTCTCCATGACCTTTCGCCAAGTCACCCATCAAGAGGATCTGGAGATAGAAGAATCTTATCTGCAAGAGTTATTAAATGGCCTTCGTCAAAGCTATAGCTTAGAAAAGCGCTATCTACGCAAAGATGGTCAAGTACAATGGGTCTATTTAGCTGTTTCAGTGGTACGAGACTTAATGGGAGAACCGACTCAATTGATTGGGGTAGTCTCCAATATTAATGAGCGTAAGCAGATGGAAGTCGCCCTGCAACAGGCAACCCAAGAGAGAGAAAAAGAAATTAAACGGCAATTGCAACAACAAGCAGAGACAGAACGGGCCGTGGATATGGTAGTCGATAAAACTAGAGCATTTTTGGATGTCGAGACCATTTTTACCACGGTAACCTATGAGGCCAGGCACTTACTCAAGTGCGATCGGGTGGTCGTCTATCGTTTTAATTCCGATTGGAGCGGTCAATTTGTAGCTGAGTCATTAGGCCCCAATCAACGGTCTCTCGTTAAAGTCTCCCATTCCAATCAAGAGTTAACCGAACAACTGAGTGAATGTTTTTTTAAGTTTCAGGATGTCCCCGAAAGTTTACCCGAAAGTTATGTCGCTAATGATATTTTTTCCCTAGGGTTTCCTAGCTGCTATTTGAGATTCTTTCAGCGCCATCAAATTCGCTCTTACTTAATTGCTCCCATTTTACAAGGCAATCAACTTTGGGGATTGTTAGCGGCTTATCAAACGGCAGCCCCTCGGATGTGGAAGCCCTGGGAAATTAAGGCTATGGTGCGTTTAGGCAAACAAGTGGGGATTGCTCTCAAGCAAGCTCAATCCGTTCAGGAAATTGAGCAGAAATCCCAACAAATTATTCAAGCCTTAAAAGCGAAAGCTCAGATGAAACAAGCCAAAGATGCGGCAGATGCAGCAAATCAGGCTAAAAGTGAGTTTTTAGCCAACATGAGCCATGAATTACGCACTCCCCTTAATGCAATTTTAGGCTTTACTCAACTCCTGTCCCGCTCACCTCTAGAGATCGAACACCAAGAATCATTAAGCATTATAAAAAATTCTGCCCATCATCTCTTATCATTAATTAACGATATCCTAGATTTATCTAAAATAGAATCGGGTGAATTATTTGTGAATTGTTCTGATTTTGATTTGTATAAAATGCTTTCAAAAACTCAGGATATGTTTAGCTTAAAAGCCTATAAAAAAGGCCTTGATTTTCAAATTGTTTGGGAAAAAGATGTGCCTCAATGGGTCAATGCAGATGAGGGGAGGTTGCGTCAAATTTTAATTAATCTCTTAAGTAATTCCATTAAATTTACCTCCCAGGGTAAAGTTACCTTAAAAGTTGGCAAAAAAAATAACAATAAATTGTATTTTGAGGTAGAAGATACAGGGCCAGGTATCCCCGTTGAAGAGCAACAACGGATTTTTGAGCCATTTGTACAGGCAAGTTTAGGTCGTCAGTCAGGAGAAGGAACCGGTTTAGGATTGTCAATTACTCAAAAATTCGTGCAGTTGATGGGGGGGCAAATTAATTTCACTTGTCCGACTGCGGGCGGAAGTTGCTTTTGGTTTTATATACCGTTTGAGGAAGCCGATCCGATGCAAGTTCCCCGATCAAATGGGCCTTTACCGGTCATTGATCTAGCTCCCGGTCAACCTAGCTATCGCATTCTGGTTGCTGAGGATGTATGGGAAAATCGGCGGCTCTTAGTGAAGGTACTGAGTTCTGTGGGTTTTCAGGTGCGCGAAGCGCGTAACGGTCAAGAAGCCATTGAAGTGTGGGAGTCTTGGCAGCCTCATTTAATTTGGATGGATATGCAAATGCCAGTGATGGATGGATATGCAGCCACCCAGTTTATTCGTCAGTCTTTGCGGGGGCAAGCAACTACAATTATTGGTTTAACCGGCCATCCCTTAACGGAGCCAAGATGCGATCGCTCCTGTGAATGTGATGATTGGATGATGAAACCATTCCAAGAGAACGAAATTTTTGAGACAATGGCCAAGTATCTTGCCGTTCGATATGTTTATGGGACAGTGGAGGGCTTGCATCCAACTGTGGATGCTCACCCAACTTTATCCCATACTCTGGTGGAGGAGACTAACCTTGAGGGACTTTCTGAAAATTGGGTGATTCAACTTTATCATTGTGCTGCGGGAGCTGATGCAGAGGGGATTTATCAACTTTTGGAGCAATTGCCCGCAGACCATGAAACTCTCAAGCAGGCGATCGCGAGTTTAGTCGATCAATTTTGTTTCGATCGAATTATGAAAATAGCTCAGTGTAACTTTAACCATGAATAACCCTGGTTCAATATCGTCATCGTCTAAGGGCAATCTATTAATTGTCGATGATACCCTAAATAATTTACGACTGTTATCCAATAGCCTAATTGAAGAAGGCTATAAAGTACGAGGGGTGACCAATGGTCAAATGGCGATCACTGCGGCTAAGACCATTCCTCCGGATTTGATTTTGCTCGATATTAAAATGCCGGAAATGGACGGCTATGAAGTGTGTAAACAACTCAAAGCAGATGCTAAAACTCAGGATATTCCGGTCATTTTCTTGAGTGCCTTAGATGATGTCTTCGATAAAGTCAAGGCCTTTCAGGTGGGCGGCATTGATTATATTACCAAACCCTTTCATCTCGAAGAAGTTATTGCTCGCATAGAAAATCAGTTGGCTCTAACCCAAGCTAAAGCAGAAATAACCAAACTCAATAGCGAATTAGAACACCGGGTGCAGGTGCGAACGGAGCAACTGCAAGACATGAATCAAAAATTGATTAGTACCAATAAAAAATTGGAATCTGAAATTTCAGAGCGCCAAAAAATTCAACAAAAATTGCTCCACATGGCCTCCCATGATGCTCTGACGGGATTACCCAATCGAGTGTGGTTCATGGATTGCTTAATTCAAGCGTTAGACCGATTCAAATCGGATAAAAACCATCAGTTTGCTATTCTGTTTCTAGATTGCGATCGCTTCAAAATGGTGAATGATTCCTTGGGTCACTTAGTTGGCGATCATGTGCTGATTTCTGTCGCTCGTCGTTTGCAATCTTGCTTACGCTCGACTGAAGTTTTAGCGAGATTTGGCGGGGATGAATTTGCTATTTTAATGCATCAAATTGAAACGGTACAAATCGCGATCAACCTAGCTCAAAAAATCCAAAATTCTTTAACCTGGCCCTTTCATTGGAATCAACAAGAAATTTTCTTGAATGCCAGTATTGGCATTGTTTTTAGCACTCCTGACTATCAAGAACCAGAGCAACTTCTCCGGGATGCAGATATTGCCATGTATCGGGCGAAAGGAACCCATAAAACCTATCAAGTGTTTGATGCCTTTATGCGTCGCAATACCCAAAAAAGGTTTCAGATCGAAACAGATTTAAGGTTGGCCATTGAAAACGAGGAATTTGTGCTACATTATCAGCCAATTATTTCTTTGAAAACGGGTTATATTTCTGGATTTGAAGCTCTGATTCGCTGGCAACATCCCCAACAGGGGTTTATTTCACCGGGTGCTTTTATTCCGATTGCAGAAGAAACGGGATTAATTGTCCCGATTGGGTTATGGGTGGTGCAAGAAGCCTGTAGTCAATTCGAGTGTTGGCGAAAAAAAGAGTGGATCGATGATACGGTGACCATGAGTGTGAATTTGTCGGTTAAGCAATTTAATCAATCGACCTTAATCGATCAAATGGATCGAATTTTAGTAAAAACTAATTTTGAGAGTAAAAATCTCAAGTTAGAAATCACTGAAAGTGCGATCATGGATAATCCAGACTTGGCAACCAGTGCCCTTGAGAAGCTTAAACAACGTTCGATTAAACTGAGCATTGATGATTTTGGTACGGGCTATTCTTCTTTGAGTTATTTACATCGGTTTCCGATTGATACGTTGAAAATCGATCGCTCGTTTATTAGTCATATGGGGGAACAGGGAGAAAATGCAGCGATTGTCGAAGCGATTATTACGTTAGCGCATCATTTAAATATTACAGTGACGGCTGAAGGTGTGGAAACGGCTTCCCAATTAACGCAATTGTCTAAAATGGGGTGTGAAGAAGTGCAAGGTTATTTTTTGTCTAAACCTTTAGAGGGTGAAGCTATGGGAGAATTGTTAGCAACGGTTCCCTGTTGGTCGTCGGACTACTTGGATTATTGAAGCAGGAGGAATGATGAATAAATTTTTAGGCGATCGCCTTTTGGGAGTTGGGTTAGTCTTGATGGTGGGGTGTAGTGTGCCGGAAGCCTCCGCACCTAACCCAGGGAGTGTGGCGGTGAGTTCTGCTGAGACTTCCTTAGTGAGTGATTTACCCCAAACGAAGACAGAAACGATTTTTGTGGAGGGAGAACCACAAGAGATTACCCTAAAGCTCTATCAGCAAGAGTCTATTCCTGTGCTGACGTACTATCCTGAGAATTTAATGGTTAATACGGCTTGTAGTGATGAGGGGTGTGGGGTGTTTTTTGAGGTTCCTAACGCTCAAGTTCATGTGTTTTTTCCTCCTGGAGAAATGACCTTGGAGGAGCTAGAAGCGGGAGTCACGGGCGATCGCGGATTGTTGGTAAGTAATGGTTGGCAACACCAGGCAGACTATACAGAGCCGGAGATTCTCGTTTATCCTTGGATGAAAAAGGCGATCGCCTTTATTCATGCTGAAGATAATATCCTCGGTATGGTCTATCTGGGCCAATCTCAAGGACAGGTGTTCCGGGTAACCCTGGCTTATGCTGGGGATATGGGAGATGGGTTTGCTCCCCGTGCTGAGATCATACTCAGGTATCTCCAAGTGCGATCGCTCAATTAAGGTTAAACCTAGAAGAAGATTAAGTATCCATGGCAATTTATCTCGATTCTGCCTCAATTTCTGACGCACAAACCGCGATTCAATGGGGATGGGTGAAGGGAATTACGACCAACCCCACCCTGTTAGCCAAAAGTGACTCATCTCCAGAAGAAACGTTAACCCAATTGGCGGCGATCGCTCCCTACGAATTATTCTATCAACTCACCGCCTCCACCTATGAGGGGATGCTTGCGGAAGCCGAACGGGCCTATGAGATGATTGGCGAAAAAACCGTGTTAAAAATTCCGGCAACGGCGATCGGGTTTCAAGCCACTGCCAAGCTATCGCCACAGATGAACTGTTCCGTTACCGCTATTTATAGTGCAGCACAAGCGGCGATCGCCCAAGATGCCGGAGCCAAATATGCGATCGCCTACGTCAACCGCGCCACCCGACTCCTAGGGGATGGCCTAGCCCTCGTCCAAGCCATGGCTCAAGTTTTACAAGGCAGCAATACCCAAATCCTAGCCGCCAGCCTCAAATCCCCCGACGAAGCCGCATCCGCCCTACAAGCTGGGGCAAACGTGATTACCGTCCCCCTCAATCTTCTACAAGAGATGACCACCCATCCCCTCTCCGAGCAAACCGTCGTTGAATTTAACCAAAACGGGCGGGGAATGGTAGATTAAACCCATGCTCTCTAACCATCAGGAGAAAACATGAAGCTTCGCAACCTACTCATTGGCGCTGGTGTCGCCGCCGTCGGTGGAATTGGCACAAAACTAGCCGTTGACTACTTACGCAATCGAGACAAAGAAGAACCCGTAGAAGGAGACCTCAATGATGAAGCAGCAGCAGAAGAAGCAGAGCAAGCGGCTGCCGCTCAGATGGCCACCTTCTCCCCTGAAGAGCCAGTCATTCAATATGTCAGCGTTGAACCAGAGTCCGTACAAGGCTTCTTAGATGCAAGTTTTGGCGCTCCAGGGCGCTATGTGCCCACCCGTCCGCCCAAAATCTTCGACTATCAAGATACCCAGTATATGGTGATTTGGGCTTTCGATAATCAACAAGAAAAAAATCAAATGTTAGCCTTTGTCTATACCGATGCCGGGCGGCAAATGATTGCCAGTGTAGGTTATACGGCTGATGCAACAGACTACAATATTACCCTTGACGATACTCCTTTGGCAGTAGAAGTCAATGGTGAGCAAATCACCTCCGGTCAAGGGGCAACCGATGGCACAGACGAAGTAGATTTAGTCCTAGCGGGTGCTTAAGATCTAAGCGATCGGGCCCTCAGAAACCCGGCTTCTTCAACAAGTCGGGTTTCTGGTTCCTTAAGATTTCTGAGCCTGTTGAAACTCCGATAACGCTTGATTCATCTGATTCACCCGCCTACACAAAATGCGGATAATATAAACAGCCACCCCTGGGGAAACCTCGATCGCCTCATACAACTGTTGCTGAGTTAACAACAACACCTCGCACTCATCCACCGCCCGCACAGAAGCCGACAGGGGAGCCGCATTGAAAATCGACATCTCGCCGAAAAAATCTCCCTTACCCAGTTGGGCTAACACGGCACGATCCTTCACGACTTCAACTTTCCCCGACAACAGAATATACAGCAATCCTCCCTTGCGCCCTTCATCCAGAATCAGATGACCGGAAGGATACCATAACTCCAATAAAGCAGCATTAAGATGTTCCAAAATTTCCTCGTTCTCAATTTCCTGAAAAATGGGAACTTGCCGCACAATCGCCAAACGTTCATTAAGATCTAACATAGGGACTTACAGTGATAAAAGAGGGATATATACTGAATATATTACAAATCTAGTTCTATCAATTGGTATGAAAATTCTATGAAGAAAAAGATTGTTCATATGGGTTTCTGGCTGTTAGCGGGATGGACAACCCTCTTTTTAGACACGCTTCCCGTTCGCGCTCAAGTCAATTTACCAGAGCAACGTCCAGGATGGTGCAAAAACGAGGTCATGAATCGCTTTGATACTTACCGTGCTGATGTCCAGATTACCGGACAACAGGGCAATGAAGTCTACTGGCGAATCAATAGTACCGGAAGAAAAGGAAAATGTCATTTTGACCGCCATCATGAATTCCTCTGGATTGAAGTCGATCGGGATATGCCAATTTACCATGCAACCGGTGCAATCTATTGGCATACTCAAGCTCGCCAGTGGATTGCTCCCGATGGTGGGATCTGCCACTCCTGTACCCCTGAAAATGGTTTTCCCAATCCTCCCAGCACCCAGGATGGTTTCTTTTTTCTACCCAATGATGGATTATGGTATGACCCGGATGGTTATCCCTGTTACAGTTGCACCCCTGACCATGGTTTTCCCATTCCCCCCGTTATATCAAATCCTTAAATGGTTGCTACTTTCTGTTTACTGTAGAGACATGGTGGGTTCGTGCGGGTTTCCGCAAGCGGACATGAATACAAAATAGTCGTCAGTCTACAAGATTTGGGTATAACCCTCTTCTTTCACTCTGGGAAGAGTATAATAAAGAAAAAAGGCTGAAAGCCTGATCAGAACTAGGATTGCACCAAGAGCGGTTCAACCGACCCTCTCTATGATTGATAAATATTGCGATTTCTATAGAAATCTATTTTCAGATGTTAGAAGTTATGAGGCATTCAAGGAACTTCATGTAGGGATATTATCGGATATAAAACTGACTATGTATCTCGTCAATATCTAGGTCGTTTGGAAAAAATAGAATCGGGGATAGTATCCGTAGTTGCTTATGGATTTCTCGAAGGAATAGGGTTCCCTATATTATTTAAAATATTCAAGCCTAAAAAACGCCTAAAGGAAGGAGAGAAATATAAAACTAAACCGGAAATTGCTGGAGAACTTATTGAAAAAATAGTGGAATTAGGTTTTGGGATTAAAGGAGTTCTATCAGATAGCTTATATGGAGAAAGTGAAGAAAAGTTTATCAGGAAATTAGAAAGATTAGGACTTGATTATATGGTAGCTATACGAAGTAATCATGGGGTCTGGCTTCCTTCTGGAGCAAGGGTAAGAGCGAATCGATGGAGAAAATTCGAGCGCATTATGAGCGATGAAAAAAAAGAAATTCGCTACGTGCGAGAAATTATTTTTGGGCAACGAGGTAAGCCTACTTATTGGGAAGTGACAACAGATCCTCAGACCTTACCCGACAATTCTACCAGCTTTGTCATGAGTAATATTCCCCACTTGAAATACTCAAACGTGGGAAATATTTATGGAGAAAGAACTTGGGTTGAATATGGCTTTCGACAGTGTAAACATGAATTAGGGTGGGCCGATTTTCGCTTGACTCATTATCCTCACATTGAACGATGGTGGGAAATGATTTGTACGGCCTACTTGTTGGTTACATTGATGGCTCCTCCTTTCATTTCTTCTGCTTCACAACCACCAACTCCTTCCGAAGAAATTTTGATTGAAGCGAGTCATCAACATCCCCATTGGGACTCGAATAAAAACTGGAAGAGTGGCTTAAACAATCTCCGTCTACTTCTTCTTCCTTTGATGTGCTTTAACTTAATTCTCTCTTGGTTAGAGGTCTTTCCTATTGGTCACTTATCTTTGGGATTCCCACGATTAATTTCCTTGATTAATCTTGCTGGTCTTGCCCTCTTTCCTCTCTCCCTTGAGCCTGATTTCTTATTTTCCTCTGCCTAGAGTGAAAGAAGAGGGATAAAGCGGCAAATGTTTTAAGATCTGTAACTCTACATCCATTGCTCTATCTCGCTTTTAGCTATTGATACTCTATTTTATTCTATCTTCATTATCGGAGAGTGACAGAAGAAATTTATGGAGGGGGGGAGAGGGCATTTCCAGTTGCACAACTCATTTAGACTAGCTATATAGCAAACCTAAATGAGTGATATAACGATTGCCCCTCATCCCCCTACCCCCTTCTCCCGCAGGCGCTGTCCTGAGCGAAGTCGAAGGGCGCTGTCCTGCTTGCCCGGTCTTGATAGGCATCACTGACGCGCTCTTGACAGTGGATATAATCGGCATAGTCAGCACAGAGTAAGTAGATATCGGTGATGAAGCGATCGCCGACTCCTCCACCTGCACCGAATTTAGATCCAGAACAACAACAGGAAAAGCATAAAGTTAGACAAGCCGCCGAACAATTCGCCGAGTTTTTCCAGGGAGAAATCATGGATATTGCAGAAAAGGTGACGTTACCCCAACCGGAAAGTTTTGAGGCTGACTCTCCCTATTTAGAATCGGTAGATGAAGAGGACGATCCCCCATTTTGAGAATACAGAGCTTCGCGCTGTCGTGGGGGAATGGGGGAATGGGGGAATGGGGGAATGGGGGAATGGGGGAATAGGGAATAGGGAATGGGGAATGGGGAATGGGGAATGGGGAATGGGGAATGGGGAATAGGGAATGGGGAATGGGGAATAGGGAATAGGGAATGGGGAATGGGGAATGGGGGAATAGGGAATAGGGAATGGGGAATAGGCAATAGGCAATAGGCAATAGGCAATAGGCAATAGGTAAGTCCCCCTTTGAAACTGGGTTTCTAGTCCCCCCATTCCCCCATCTCCCCATCTCCCCATCTCCCTACCCCAATCCACTGGGCAAAATGGCGATGATACAACCGATACACCGGTTCACTGGCTGCTTCTTCCACCTGTAAAAAGGGTGTCCATTCCTGCAAGATGGTCTCGATGTCGTACTCGTCTTCATCGAGGGCGGTGGCTAGGGCTTCCGCAGAGCAGGCATCTGAGGCAGTGGCGAGGTGCTGGAGGAGCGCCGGTTTCAGGCTTGATGAGGTGAGGTTCATCTGGGTGAGGTGCTGTTCATAGTAGGTGACTAAGCCCGGTGGAGAGGGTTGGAAGGGGTGGGAGATTTGCGGAAGACTTGGTAAAATTTGGCTCAGAAACATGAAATTATTTTCGCTCAACCTTACCAGGTCGTCGTAGAGTTGGGGGTTATTGGGGAGAGAATGGGTATTAAAATAAGCATCGATATAGGCGCGGATTGCCTGGCGGGTGCTGTCGGCATCGTCGAGCAGATGTAGGCGCTGCTGGGGGGATTCCGTTAAAATGCGCGATTGACTGGGGAGGAAGGGACGACGGGCCAGGATGACATACACCCGATGGGGGAGATAGCGGGGCAGATAAAAAAGGTTCGTGCCGGGGGGTTGGTGGCGCAGGTCAATTAGGTCACAGCCGTCTAGGGCCAGGATGAGCTTGTCCTGGGGGGGGAGATGGTCGCTGAGGGTTTGCAGCAGGTGGGCAAACTGGCTACTGTCGGCCCTGGGAGAGTCTGGCACGGGGATGCCGTGGGTGCGAGCAATTTGGGCCAGTTGGGTGCAGAGGGTATGCAGAAAGGTGTCGGCTTGGGCTTTTCCCGGCAGTTGGGCGCTGTAGTAGATGACCAGGGGACGGGTGGTGGCCATGTGGGCCAGGAGGGCGGTTTTACCGGTTCCGGGGGGGCCGATGAGGGTGAAGTAGCCCCGTGGGTGGCGGGTACAAAACCGCTCAAAGGCAGCCGAGACCTGGGGACGGGGCTGGAACTGGTTCAGCACCTGCCGCAGATGGGCGTGAAACTCCCTAGGGGTAGCCGCGAGCAGGGAAGCGGTGTTCATGGGTTTGGCTCCAGTCCCACTGGGCGTAGGAAATGGATGCGACCGGATGATTCACCGGCAATGATGGTCTGGCCATCTGGGGAAAGGGCGCAGCAACGGATAGAACCGTCTCCAGAAAAGTTAGCTATCACTTGCCCACTGTGCAAATTCCACAGTTTTAGGGTCTTGTCCCATGAACCGGAAATCACCCGCTCCCCATCCGGGGTCACCGCTACGGCATTAACATAGGAGCTATGACCGGAGAAGGTTTGTTCTAATTCCCCCCTGGGCAAATTCCACAGTTTCAGGGTCTTGTCCCATGAACCGGAAATCACCCGCTCCCCATCCGGGGTCACCGCTACGGCATTAACATAGGAGCTATGACCGGAGAAGGTTTGTTCTAATTCCCCCCTGGGCAAATTCCACA
>NZ_JAQOSO010000011.1 GCF_030068505.1 Roseofilum capinflatum BLCC-M114 | reverse complement strand
ACATGGCTTTGAGCCTTTAAGACTGTACACCATAACAGCGAAAACTGCTGTATCAAATGGTCACAGTACCATTTACATCACCTGCAACCAAAGCAGTGGTTCTAGCTAAATCACTAAAGTTTCCTAGTGCAGTCAGGCTAGAACCACTTAAGTTATTGATCGCAAAACTACCTGCCAATGGATCTAGAGTGTTATTCGTAAGGGAAACATTCGCCAAGCTACCTGTACCCGAACGAATCGTCAAGCCATTAAAAGACTGACTAATATTATTATTCGAGAGCGTAATAGATGAACCAAAATTACCATCCCGTAAACGAATTCCAGCATTCATCGAATTATTGCTCGTATTCGCAGCAGTAATAAGATTATCAGAAATCGTCACATTTTGGGTCGTAAATCCGCCGATATTATTCGCCAGTTGAATCCCATCTTCGGTCGTATTGGTAATCGTATTACCAGAAATACTGCCACCAACTATTCCACTAACATTAATCCCACGACTGGTGATTCCGGTAATATCACGAATTTCATTTCCAGAAATTGCCAAACCAGTAACACCCAGCAAGAAAATACCATTTTTATCTGTATTTCCGCCAGTGGTGGTCACATTGCGGATCAAATTATTAGAAATGGTCAAATTTTCGGTACTTAATCCATTTGCACCCATTTGAGCATTAAAGATCCCTTGCTCATTGGTTACATTCTCAATAATATTATTGGTAATCACAGAATTGTTTCCCGAACCCGTCGTTTCAATTGCCATTGAACCATCCGGTGGATCAATCCGAAATCCATCCAGGGTTACTGTTCCCTGATTCGTTAATATCGTCCCCCCATCCCAAGTAATCCGACCCATAATGCTCGATTCTGGATTGCGCGAACTGTTGCCAGAAACTCCGGCATTCGCCCCCCTTAAATTAACCGGTTTATTGAGATTAACAAGTTCATTATAAGTCCCGGCTCTCACTTCTACAATACCCGGTGTTGTATTGGTTCCACCCGTATTCAGAATGCCTGAATTAATCGCATCAAAAGCATTAATCCCCACCACTGCTTGTCCCCCTTCAACCGTCTCACCAGCCGTGGTATAAGCATTAGATACATAAACGGTTTCATTATCATAGATGGTTGCTTCGCCGCTATTGGGATTACCTACGGTATATAAGCCGCTAGAAGCTAGATTTAGACTAAGAGTTTTAGCCCCATCAAACAAGGTATCATCTAGGGGATTGACCGTAATGGTTGTTTCAGTTTCTCCGGCTGCAATGGTGGCTGTACCATTGAGAGATTGATAATCTGTGCCATTAATAGCTGTGCCACCTAGGGTATAGGTAACCGTTAGAGCTTCATCAATACTTCCCCCAGTGCGACTGAGGGTAAAAGTGGCAGAATCTAGATTTTCGGCAGCTACTCCATCGGTCACTTCTAGGGTTACAGTGGGTGGAGAAGTCGGAGTAGGAGATAAGTCTAAGATGGCTTCAGCCAAAGCAAACATATCCACCCGTTTGTAGGTGGCATCGGTGTTGATGACGTTATCATCTTCATCGTCTCCATCCACAACAGAAACGCCTGTATCTTTGAGCAGGGTGGCAAATTCATCTGGGGTCAATTTTCTGCCCAAAGTTTGCACGGCTAACTGTTGGGCTAAAACGGCCATTCCTGCCACATGGGGAGCTGCTTGGGAAGTTCCAGAATAGACACGGCTAAATCCGGTTCCTGTGGCATCTGCACCGACAATTTGTGCGCCAGGAGCGACAGCCGTAATCAGATTAGGATGGCGTTGGGAAAAGGGAGTAAAATGATCGGCAGCAGTTGAATTTGAGGTTGCACCGCCAAAGCCAGAAAATTCTTTAGCTCCTACATTAGCATCATAGACGGCTCCGATCGCGATCGTGTTGGGATCGGCGGCTGGATAGGCGACTCCAGGTGCGCTATTATGCCGATAAAAGTCATTTCCGGCGGAGGACACGAGAATGACTCCTTTGGCTTTCAGTTGCTCTAATTCATCGTTAATACCCAGTTCGGTTAAGGTTTGTTGGGTTTGATAATTGCCTCGAATATCGCTTTTGCCATCGCCATCAGTGTCTATTTTATTGCTAAAGGACATATTGACACTGACAATATTATAAGTATCAATATTTTTCAGTATCCATTGCAAGGCTTGTTCTTTCATGGCAAAATTGCCGCCGCCACTGTCTTTGGAGGTTTTCAGATGAATGATATTGGCTCCGGGTGCGACTCCGGGATAGGTACTGTCGGCAGAGGCGATAATACTGGAGACATTGGTTCCATGACCCTTAACATCAGAGGCATCTAAGTCATGATCGCCAAAGTCTTCGTGATACACTAAGCGACTGCCAAATGCTGGATGACTGGTGTTAATCCCTGTATCTAAGACAACCGCAGTAAAGCCACTACCATCGACGCTACTAAAGCGGTTATCTGCTTTGAGAGTATTGATACCAATTAAGGGAAGGGATTCACTGGTATCGGTTTCTGTCTCCACTTGCGATCCGGTGGTGGTAATACCGGGAAGTTGGGGAGTAACGCGGGTGTTGAGCAAGTAGTTGGTAGGAGCGTCGCTAGTGATACGCAGGCGATATGCGCCGCCAGGGAGTTCTCCGGAGATGACGGAGCTATTGTTACTCAGTTGTCCGTTGAGAACCACATTACCTGCTTCGTCTAGAACATCGACGGTGGCTAAGGCGGTGAGTCCGGTTAGGGATAACTCGAAGGTGTTGGTTGCGCCGAGGCTGAATTTGTAATAGTCGGCAACATCGCTTCCGCCGACGCTTTGGGAGAAGGTGCGGGTATTGGAGGATAGGGAGATGCTACTGGCGGTTTCTAAGGTGTTGCCGGGATCGGTTTCTATGGGGGTGACTTCAGCCGCAGGTGGGAGGATGGAAAGGCTCGGTGCGGGAGGGGGAGAAGATGAGGGAATATCGGGTACGGAAGGCGGGGGTGAGGGAGCGGGGATGTTGAGGAGGAGGTTGGTGAATTGGGATGCCTCAAGGCTGGTTGCGTCGATGCCTTGGAAGATGCCGATAATGGCTCCGGTGGTGCGATCGCTCACCACACTATCTTCTCCCCGTTGACTCACCTGTAAACTATCAAACGTCACTCCAGGAGCCAAGCCAATCTTATCCTGTCCTGGGGTGAAGTCCAGGATGACATCTTCTCCGCTACCTAAGACAAAGAGATCTTCGCCAGGGCCGCCTACTAGGGTATTGTTGCCTAAGTCGCCGTAGAGGATGTCGTTGCCGCGATCGCCGGAAACCCAATCATTTCCCTGTCCGCCACGCACACAGTCATCCCCCTGACCGCCGTGTACCGTATCATTGCCCAAATTCCCATTCACATAGTCCGCATCTGGATTGCCGACGATCAAATCATCATCCTGTCCTCCCCAGATGCTATCTGCACCCCTTCCGCCTAAAAGTACATCATTTCCCTGATTACCATAGAGTTCATCATTGCCCGCATTACTAGCAATAATATCTTCCCCCGCCAATCCCCAAATGATGTCATTTTCCTGGGTTTCAACGATTAAGTCATTTTCTGGTGTTCCGAAGCGAATCATGGTTCTGTTCTCCTGATGGGTAGATAGTTAGCCCTTGCAGTGTGAGGATTAGAGGAGAAAAAGAGGTGAAATCAGAACCATTCTGATTTCAGTCCCTCTTGCGTTTATGTCTTCGTGTCTCCACACTAACTAATTTAGTTTATCTAACAGCAAAAACCTTAAAAAATCAAGATAAACTTTTTGTTTTATAATTATTTTTTAGGTTAATTACTAATAGTATCAGATTGAAGCGGAAAAACTGACTCACTTTGACTCATTTTTAATGACCCTTTGAACGGGTCAAGGTGAAATGTAAATTTATGTAACAATTTCGCCCAAAGCGCATAAAAATCGTAAAAACTGAGAACCCGATAGAGGGGTCACACTTCTCTAGTTGTTGCGATCGCCGAGCATTAGCCCATGCTAGACAAATGTGAGTTGAATTAGGCGAATACCCACCAGTAGCTTATACCTCTTCATCAAAAAGGTTGGGCTAAACCAGAGCTAACCCAACCGACAGAACAACAAAAGTTATCTGAATCAAATCGTCACAATACCATTCACATCTCCCGGAACCAAAGGAGTTGTTCTAGCTAAATCACTAAAGTTGCCTATTGCAGTAAGCGGATTACCACTTAAGTTAGTAATGGCAAAGCTTCCTGCATTAGCGACTAAAGCATTATTAGTAACTGTGACATTAGCCAAGCTACCTGTACCCGCTCGAATAGCCAAACCATTGAAGCTAGTGCTGACATTGTTACCTGTAACATTGATGGCTGCACCAAAAGCTCCATCTCGCAAACGAATACCTGCATTACTTGCACTACCAGAAGTATTGGCATTGGTAATCGTATTATCAGAAATAGTTACATTTCCAGTGGTAAACCCTCCTAAATTATTACCAATTTGAATAGCATCTTCCGTCGTATTGGTAATGGTATTGTTAGCAATCGTTCCTCCATCAATTCCACTAACATTAATCCCCCGGCTAGTGGTTCCAGTAATATCCTGAATTTCGTTATTCTGGATATTCAGATTGGTAACACCCAGCAAGAAAATACCATTTCTATCTGTAATACCCCCAGTCGTTGTGATATTCCGAATCAAGTTATTCGATATGGTCAAGTTCTCAGTATCGTTTAACGCTGGATTGGTTTGGGGAGGATTGAAAATAGCTTGTTCGTTCGTCACATTTTCAATAATATTGTTGGTAACGATCGTGTTATTTCCAGCATTTAAGGTATTAATCCCAATAATGCCATCTGGGGGATCAATGCGGAAACCATCAATTTCCACAGGGCCTGTGTTTGGGAACGTACCATCAAAGGTAATAGAACCCGTTAAACTTCCTGTAATATTGGCTTCTGGATTACGAGTGCCGTTTCCCGCTACTCCTGCATTGGGGCCTCGCAAACTGATAGTACGGTCAATCACTACACTCTCTGGATAATTTCCTGCCCTTACCACGACAATTCCGGGGTTAGCATTGGTTGCTGGAGGAGGTGCATTATCACCACCTGCCGCTTGAATGGCAGGGTTAATTTGGTCAAAGGCGTTTATCCCAACTACAGCTTGACCTCCTTCCACTGTTGCATTTGCAGTGGTATAGGCATCATCAACATAAACCGTTTCGTTATCGTAAATCGTGGCTTGACCAGTATTCGGTGTACCGAGAACATACGCACCACTGGCAGCTAGAGTTACATCAACTGTTGTTGCACCATCAAATAACAAATCATCAATGGGAGTAACGGTAATGACTGCTTGGGTTTGACCCGCAGGAATGGTAACGCTACCACTGAGGGATTGATAATCTGTACCATTAACGGCTGTGCCACCCAATGTATAGTTGACGCTAAGATTGGTTGCTATATTCCCTCCTGTTCGAGTGACAGTAAATGTAGCAACATTAGAAGTATTATTTTCTGCGGCTACACCATCAATCAGCTCTAAGGTAACTGTTGGTTGAGGAATGGGAGTACCTAAAAAATTAGCGCTTGATAGACTATTAGGAGTAACACCAACAAGGGTCATTAAGGCAATATCTTCATTGGTAAAACCAGCAACTCCATTTCGCTCAATGTAAATCAAAGAATCGCTAGTTCCGGTAATGTAAGTTGCACCGACAGTCGAGCCAACACCACTGCCAATATTAACCGGAAGACCTCCAAAGATTAAAGACACTGGACTGGGTGGATCTTGAGTATTATCTAGATCGACATTCGGAACAATAGTAGTTCCTATTTCAATTTGGTCTTGATTGACATCAAACGCCAGAATATAATCTGCTTCAGATTGAGAAACTGCGGGGGGAACATTACTAATATTTCCAACCGTTGTGGGTGAGGGATCTAAAATAGCATTCAGATTATAGACAAAGCGGTCTGTTCCATCTCCTCCACTGGAGCCATTAAAACCACTGAGAGTGTCACTACCAAAGCCTCCTTCAATGGTATCTTGGTCATTTCCACCAAGGATACTGTCATTACCAGCACCCCCAAGGAGGGTATCATTTTGGTCTCCACCTAAGACCGTATCATTATCATTTCCACCATCGATGAAATCGTGACCAATACCACCAAGAAGACTATCGCTTCCTGCCCCACCTTGGATGCTATCTTCGCCATTACCACCGTCAATGGTATCGCCACCTGAACCCTCTGCACCACCTGCAATGCTGTCATTTCCATTACCACCAACGATGGAATCTCGACCAGAATCATCGGTTCCACCACGGATAGTATCATTTCCATCTCCTCCGATAAGAGTATCTCCAATAGCATTGGAACCTTGGTTTCCACCAAGGATACTGTCGTTACCCTCCCTACCATCGTAGTAATCTACTCCAGTAGCTCCTACTGAAGCACCCAAACGACCGATAGTATCATTACCAAATCCACCGTCTATGGTGTCATTGCCTTGAACAGCGTCATCACTTGCAGGAATGATGGAATTGACTAGACTCGCGTCAACGTCGAGGTAATCATCGCCGTTACCTCCCCAAATACTGTCATTATCGCGACCACCAGCAACGGTATCGCTACCACCGACAGTATCATTATTCATAGAATTAACACCTGCGAAGATGGTGTCATTTCCGTCTCCACCTTGAATGGTATCGCGACCCAATACTCCTCCAATGAGAAGATCATTACCTGCTAGTCCATCAAGATTGAGGTCAAAGTTTAGGATGACTTTTGCTGAATTCGAGGTCTGGTTTGTGGTCGCGTTTCTGGCCGTATAGTCAAATCCTCCTGGGTTTAAGATATTGGGGATAAACGTGATCGTATCACCAGCTAAATCAACTGAATTACCAAATGGATTGCTGACACTATCAACCACCAGATTATTATTCGGTAAATCATTGGCTAAGATGTCAGCCGTATTGATGGTAATGGGAACAGTATTACTAGCGTTAGCCTGTTGAGGAAGAGAGTCATCACCCGATGTGCCGGTTACCGTTGTCGAAAAGCCACTTAAAGTATCTGGATTAGCCTGTAAGGGGATAGAAGAGGGCAACTGTACAATTGCCTCAGCCAAGGCAAACATATTAGCCCGTTTATAACTGGTATTGGTGCTGTCAACATTATCCTGTTCATCATCTCCATCAAAAATGTTATCACCACTCTCTTTGAGCATTTGTTCAAACTCAGCATGGGTCAATTTTCTGCCTAGAGTTTGCATCGCCAACTGCTGCGCCAAAACTGCCATTCCTGCTACATGAGGAGCAGCTTGCGATGTCCCTGATCTGTCGTTGAATTCATTTCCACTAGGATTAGCACCAAAAATTACTGATCCAGGTGCAAAGACAGTTGTTAGTGTAGGATGACGCTGAGAAAACGAAACAATTCGATCTGTATCAGTGCTATCGTCTCTTGCACCATTTCTCCATCTTAGTGGACTAGCATAGGATAAGGGAGGTAAATTAACGTTGGTATCAAAAATTGCTCCAATTGATAGTGAATTTGGATCGGCAGCAGGGTAAGCAACACCTGGCACACTCTTGAAAGGATAAAAAGAGTTACCAGAAGCTGAGACAACAATGATATTTTTTTGAATTATTTGTTCGATTTCTTCTGACAAATAATCAGATTGAAGCTGCTCAAAATTTCCAGCACCTAATGACATATTGACACTAGCAATGTCATACTTATCAGCATTGTCAATAACCCACTGCAAAGCTTGTTGAACTGCTGCTGCTACCAACCCAGGAGTCTTATTAGTAGCTTCATCATCACTGAAGACCTTGAGATGAATAATATCTGCACCAGGTGCTACTCCAGGATACTCAGGATGTGAAGATGCAATGATACTAGAAACATGGGAGCCATGACCATTGGCATCTGAAGCATCTGTTGGATCGCTATCTATGAAATCTTCTGTATAAACTACACGGTTTCCAAAAGCAGGATGATCTTTGTTAATTCCTGTATCAAGGACAACGGCTGCAAACCCTGTACCATCTACACCATTAAAACGTTGATCTGACCTGAGATTATCCAAACCAATGAGTGGCCCAGAGACATCCGTAAAAGTTTCAAGTAGGAGATTAGAAATAGTCGTAGTTACTCCAGGAAGTTGCGGGGTTATGCGGGTATTGAGTAGGTAGTTGGTGGGAGCGTCGCTGGTGATGCGTAACCGATATGCACCATTGGGGAGTTCTCCAGAGATGACGGAGGTGTTGTTCGCTAGTTGTCCGTTGAGAACGATGTTACCCTCTGCATCTAAGACATCAACAGTGGCTAAGGCAGTAAGTCCAGTTAGGGATAACTCGAAGGTGTTGGTTGCGCCGAGGCTGAATTTGTAATAGTCGGCAACATCGCTTCCGCCGACGCTTTGGGAGAAGGTGCGGGTATTGGAGGATAGGGAGATGCTACTGGCGGTTTCTAAGGTGTTGCCGGGATCGGTTTCTATGGGGGTGACTTCAGCCGCAGGTGGGAGGATGGAAAGGCTCGGTGCGGGAGGGGGAGAAGATGAGGGAATATCGGGTACGGAAGGCGGGGGTGAGGGAGCGGGGATGTTGAGGAGGAGGTTGGTGAATTGGGATGCCTCAAGGCTGGTTGCGTTGATGCCTTGGAAGATGCCGATAATGGCTCCGGTGCCGCGATCGCTCACCACACTATCTTCTCCCCGTTGACTCACCTGTAGACTATCAAACGTGACTCCAGCAGCCAAGCCAATCTTATCCTGTCCTGGGGTAAAGTCCACAATGACATCTTCACCACTGCCTAAGACAAAGATATCTTGTCCGGGGCCGCCGACTAGGGTATCGTCGCCTAAGTCACCGTAGAGGATATCGTTGCCGCGATCGCCGGAAACCCAATCATTTCCCTGTCCGCCCCGTACAC
This sequence comes from Roseofilum capinflatum BLCC-M114, assembly GCF_030068505.1. Classification (NCBI taxonomy): domain Bacteria; kingdom Bacillati; phylum Cyanobacteriota; class Cyanophyceae; order Desertifilales; family Desertifilaceae; genus Roseofilum; species Roseofilum capinflatum. The sequence goes on along the minus strand of NZ_JAQOSO010000011.1, from coordinate 64,680 downwards.
AGTCATCCCCCTGACCGCCATGTACCGTATCATTTCCCTGATTACCATTCACATAATCCTCATCTGGATTGCCGACGATCAAATCATCACCCTGTCCTCCCCAGATTCTATCTGCACCCCTTCCCCCTAAAAGGACATCATTTCCTTGGTTGCCATAGAGTTCATCATTGCCCGCATTACTAGCAATAATATCTGCCCCCGCTAATCCCCAAATGATGTCATTTTCCTGGGTTTCAACGATTAAGTCATTCTCTGGCGTTCCGAAGCGAATCATGGGTAGTGCCTCCTAGTTGAGTTCAGGGTAAGCCTTTGAAATGTCAGATTTAGAGAAAAAAAGAGGAGAAATCAGTTTTTCCTGATTTCTTTACCTCTTTTTTATATATTGTGTCTCCACTTAAATACTCTAGCTTATTTAACAGGATCAAGTACAGAAAATTTAAAATATTTTTATATATTAAAATGGCTAAAATTATATCACAATAATTTACAAAAAATGACTCACTTTGACTCATTTTTTTTATGATTTGCTGTCATCTACAGGGATTTTCGATGTTACAGCGCTTCGCGCGGTAATGGGTCATGACCCATTACCCATTACCTTTTTCTAGAGAGTCACAAAGTCTCTGGCATCTATTTGGCTAGGGTTAACATTGGAAAGAATGGCTAATATCTGATTCGTTCCCGCTTGAGCAATTAAAGTTGAATTTGCCAAGTCTCCAATTCCAGAATTAAAGGTTAAGCTATTAAAGGATAATCCTCCAGTTAAGCCAATAAAATCTTCGAGATCATTGAAGAAAATTAGGTCAGGGGCATCGGGACGGAGGACAAAAATATCATTGCCTGCACCACCAATTAGGACATCAGCACCGAGATCGCCGTAGAGGATATCATTGCCCGCACCTCCATCAAGATAATCTTCATTTTGGCCACCATAGAGGATATCATCTCCGTTATCACCAAAAACCTGATCGTTTTGGCGATCGCCAAAAACAAAATCATTACCCTCTCCCCCAGTCACAAAATCATTCCCCTGTCCCCCGCGCACGGAATCATCCCCAAAATCTCCCGCTACTTGGTCATTCCCTAAATTCCCATTCACATAATCATTGCCACTATTTCCCATGGCAATATCGTCTCCACCTAGAGCCAAAATGGTATCAACACCAGCAGTTCCCATGATTTGGTCATTAGCCTCCGAACCCAATATAAAGGGAGTAGGCTGTGGAGTCGGTGGAGAAGGAGGAAGAGGAGGTAAAGAAGGTGGAGTTAAGTTTGGACTAGGAGTCGGGGTTGGTGAAGGAGTTGGCGAACCACCGATAGGCGGCGCTCCAGTCGGATCGGGTTCATCTCCAAACCATAACGCACCGTATCCCTCATACAACCCAACACCCAAAGCATCCCAGGAAAAACGTTGCCAGTCCCCTTGATTGAGAATAGTTGCATTGTGATCGGGACTATTAATCCAAGAATTAAACGCCTGTTCAGCCGTAGCCAAAGGAGCGGAAGTTAGGAAGAAGTTCTCATATCCATTACCGGGATAACCGGTTTGCAAGCGTTGAGGCGCTTCCCATATATTGGGATAGGTACTTTCATTATCCGGATCGTATGCTCCCCAACTCCAAGAATGAGGATTACGAGAATCGCCTATAGTAATTTGTAAATTTTCCGCAACATCTTGAACATGGCGATTAGCAACTAAGGTGAGAGCATTGGATAAAGGAATTGCAGGGAGTCCATTTTGGCCGCGATACTCATTAATAAGAGTATAGAGTTTTTGCTCTTCCGGTTCTAAACCATCCCCAGGTAGAGGATTAAAGATATCAATCATAAGTGCCTCCTAATTCATCGGAACAAGTGAAACGGGCAGGGGCGTAACGACGACTGGCTTTTTACCTTGAGGTGTGAAGACGATCTTTACACTATCATCATTATTAGGATTAGGAACAAAAATCGCTCCTTCAGTAGATGGCTTAAATTCCAGTGAATGGCTTGGATTCCTGATCATCACTAATTCCCCCTATTCTGGTTAGCATTTTCCTAACTCCATTCCAGGATATGAGGACATTCATGCAATTGTCAGCCAACTTTGGTTGGAGAATATGCACTAAACAGGCAAAACATTGCCAACCAAAGTTGGATCTTACAGCTTTAAATAACTTCACAAGGCTAGAGAGACTCTAGAAACCCTATAGTAGACAAGAGGATCTGCTCATCCCATTGATTCATGCCTACAGAACAAAACCCTTCACCCGCATTTTCCAGAGCCAGTCAGGTTTGGTTACTAGAGGAACTCTATCGCGACCTGGGCACGGCCAAACAAGCATACGACTCTAAACAGCCTCCTACCCTTGAGGATCAAGAGAAAGAATTCCTCCGGGGTTTACTCTGCGGTCATGATGCTAAAGAGATAGGGCAAGTGCTGCACCTTTCTGAAAAGCATGTGCGGACAGAGCTTTCACGTAAGATCTATCGTTATGTGGAACAACTGACGGGACGAAAAGTCAAGCATTGGAGTGAAGTGCCTTTATTTTTAGAACAGTATCGTCGAGGGGGAATCACTTGGCCCACTTATTCAGCTTTAAGGTCAATCGATCTGATCCAAGCTCCAAACATCGATCGTTTTCTAGGACGCAAAGCTGAACTAGATACCTTAAAATTCTGGTTCACTTCTGAACAGACACAACTGCTGCTTTTATGGGGTAAATATGGGGTTGGGAAAAGTCTGTTGGTGGCAAAATTAGCTGTCACCTTAGCTGAGGAAAAAGAGACTCCATTTCAAGTGGTGGTGTGGCGAAGTCTTCTCAATTTCCCTCGTCTCTCAGATTTAATTGCCAGCCTCAAACCCCTGCTTGCTCCTGATGTTGAACCTAAAGAGCAATGGTTAACTGTGGATCTACTGCGCTGGCTGCATAATTATCCCTGTTTGCTGATTCTAGATGACTGGCAAGCTGTTTGTGGGGCAAAATTGGGAGAGCAACCGAGTCATGACTATTCCCATCTGTTGCAAAGCTTGAGCCAACAAACTCATAGAAGTTGTATTGTGCTGATTTCTGAACAGCAACCGGCTGAATATGCCCAACTGTTGAATGATGAAGCCGTGCGAGAATTACGCCTGAAAGGGCTTTGTGAGAGTGATGCTCTGGAATTGCTCGATCGCCTCAACATCCAAGGTACACCCACTGAGCGACAAACCCTGATCCAACGCTATCAAGGCAACCCTAGAGCCTTATCCATGGCTGCTATGACGCTGAAAAACCAATGGCACGACAATCTAGAGCCGTTTTTAGAGAGTACGTCCCTCTTTATTGGGGATGCTGTGGCTCAAGCAGTGCAAGCTCAACTTAACCATCTTCAGCCAGAAGTGCGATCGCTCCTGGATTGGCTCACAATTGCTGAAAATCAATCCGTTACCCTAGAGGAACTGACTCAGGCGATCAGTGGTGGAGTCGAGCAGTCCAAAGTTAGCAATAGCCTCAGTCAGCTCCAACGGTTGGATTGGGTGATGATCGCTCCAGAAACCCATCCTCCAGGATTTCAACTTGACCCGATGATTGCTAAATATATGCGTCAGCAATTGAGCGATCGCTTCATCAATGGGATCTGGCAAGTCTGCCAAACCCAACAGCTCGAACCCAACTCCGTGCTACAAACCCATCTCCTAGTTTGGCCAGAAAGCAATAACGAGCAAAAACTTCTCAAAGTGGTCAAAACTCGTTTAAACCAAGGATTTGATTCACCCTTGGCTTGGCAAAAAATCTGGCAAGAGACTCACAACCAAGCGATCGCCAATTTTCTGGTCGGATACACTAGAAGAAACTGGTTGTTGTTGGGTGAAGTCATACCGTAGCTAAAAATGGATATCATCGAGGGTTTACTCCTGCAAGAGCGCTATAGAGTGGTTAAATCACTAGGAAGTGGCAGCTTTGGCAAAACTTTCCTGTTAAACGACACTCAATCCGATCGCCCCAAAGTGCTGAAAGTGCTTGACCCAGAGCAAAACTTTATTGAGGAAGGCGATCGCCAAAAAGTGATTACCTTATTCAAAAGAGAAGCCCATGCTCTGCAAACCCTAGACCATCCCGGCATCCCCAAAGGCGACCCCGATGGCTATTTTCTTTACCGCTCTCCCCACCGGTTTGAACCGTATCATTGCTTAGTCATGGAATATATTGCAGGAGAGGATCTCCGCACTTGGCAAGAGAAAAACCCACCCCTCTCCGAACCCCTAGCCAAACAATGGTTGACGCAACTGCTCGATATCCTCATCTATCTCCACAGTCAAAACCCACCCGTATTACACCGAGATATCAAACCGGGAAACATCATGCTCAAACCCGATGGTCAATTGGTGTTGGTTGACTTTGGTGCAATACGTGAAGTCACGGAAACCTTTCTGGAGAAACAGAAAGCCGAACAATCCACCACCAAAATCTATGCACGGGGCTATTCTCCTCCCGAACAAATGCAGGGCTTCACCACAGCATTATCCGATCTGTTTGCATTAGGAAGAACCCTAATTTCCTTACTCGTCGGTCAACCGATTTCCAAGTTAGAATTTGACCCGCAAACCCATCAAATCTGCTGGCAAGATCGCGTGCAAATTTCCGCTCTATTTGCGGATTTACTCGTATCAATGACTGCCCTGGAAGCCCAATCTCGTCCCGCTTCAGCCGTCGTCGCTCGACAACATTTATTACAGCAAACCTGGTGGCGCAATGGCTTGTTTGTGGGGTGGAAAACGTTTCGCCCATTCCAGGGAGTCAGTGCAGCAGTGGTTGTGAGTATAGCAATGTGGTTATGGGGCGTACCATGGGTGGCGACGGAGCTGAATGAGCAAGGCTATAATGCCTATGCAGATGATAATTGGCAGAGGGCGGAATCTCTTTTTCGCTGGGCACTTCGGTTTAATCCGAAAAAAGCTGAGTCTCACTATTACTTGGGTTTTTTTGCGGAGGAGGAAGGTAATATGGAAATGGCAAAGGAGCGTTATCAGCAGGCGATCGCCTCTCAAGCCACCTTTTCTCGCGCCTATAACGATCTCGGTCGCCTTTATTTACTACAAAACGATCCGCGATCGGCTCTGCCTATCTTGGAAATGGGCGTTCAGCAGGGTTTCAACGACCCCCAATATACCGAAAGCCTACAGGCAGCCTTGCATAAAAATCTAGCTTGGGCTGGATTAGCTACGAGTAACCTCTCCTTAGCCAAAGAACAACTCCAGAAATCCCTAACTTTGGAAGACGAGCGTCCTGCGGCTCATTGTTTACTCGCCCAAGTTGCAGAACAGGAAGAAAAGATGAAGCAGGCCCAGAACTCCTGGAAATTATGTTACCAATATGCTCAAGAGCGCGATCGCGATTTTCCAGAAATTCAACAATGGCAAGCAGAAGCACAGAAATTCTTGGTTGCGTCTGAGGATCTTGCTTCAAGTATCGATTGAGTGTTATGAGTTATTTATCAACAAAAGCTAAAGCTTGGTTTATTATTTCACTTTTAGTCATAACTGTTGGCGCGATCGCTACACCGAATTGGGGAGCTGAGTCAGCCTGTCTTGCTCCTACGACTAAACTTAGCAACCTACAGCTTCAATCTGCAAAATCCCCACTTTTCACAAGCGCTCAACTCAAACATAATTGCCCTCGCGGGGAAGGCAAAAATCCTAAAGACGATCTCATTCCTTATATCATCTCCCCTCGCCGCACCACAATTCTTAACCCTCAACCGCTCCTGCGCTGGAATTCCCTTCCTAGTGCTTCAACTTACACTGTTGAGATCTTTGAAACCGATAATGCAGAACCCCTTTGGACACAAGAAACCAACCAAGATCGAGTGCAATATGACGGGCCGCCCTTGCTCTCTGGCAAAACCTACTTTCTAGTCGTCGATACTCCAGAATCAGAGCCTTCTTCCGCCGAAGAAACTAACATTAGCTTTGAAGTTCTTAATCCGGATGATGCAGCTCATGTACGAGAAAGAGCGGCTTCTATCTTAAACTTAGAAACTTCAGAAACAGAACGGAGCCTACTGCTTGCCCATCTTTATTTCGGGTATCATCTCAATGCGGAAGCCATTGCCGTTTTAGAAGCGCTGCCCAAGGAATCCAAAACCGAAACAGTGTATCGACTTTTGGGAGACTTATACAATTGGATATATTTAAGGCGGTTTGCTATTTGGCGCTATCAATCTGCGGCTGAAATTGCTGAACCGGGAACTGCTCAATTAGCTGCCGTCCAATCTCGTTTGGGACAAATTTATGCCGATCGCGCGATTCCCGAAAAGGCTAGAGAATGGTTGGAAGCTGCCCTGGCTACTTATCAGGCTTTAGGTAACCAACAACGGATTACTGAGATTCAAGAACAACTCGATCAACTTTCTATGCCATGAACCGTCGTCATTTTCATCTGTTAGTTTTAGGTTTGTTGGCTACAGTATTTACGCAGAGTATTTCTGGTTTTCGCCAGTCTGCTCTTGCTGTAACCTCTCGTTTTCAAGCCAATAAACTGATTGAGGAAGCCCAGACTCATCTCAATGCACAAGAATGGAAACTCGCGATCGCCAAACTCGAAGCAGCTTTAGCCTTTTTTGAAAAAGAAGGACTCAAGTTGTCGATCGCGATGACTCAAATTCATCTAGCCAAAGCCTATATCGGTAACCAAAACTTTGGCCAAGCTCAAACGACAATCCAAAAATCTGTCACCTGGTTTTTAGAGCGCCAGCAGATTCTTTTGGGTTCAACTGCCCTGATGATATTGGGTCTAGCTTATGAAAAACAAGCTCAAATCTTGCCCGCTATTGCGACCTACGAACGCTCAGTCGAGTTTACAGATAGAACGATCGCCGGCATTCGAGTCCAAACGTTACAAGAGGGGCCACGTATGCTTTTAGATAAGGCTCATTACCGCCTCATCGATCTTTACCACCAACGCCAAGATTTTAAGAAAATGCTAGAGCATATCGAACGGTCGAAAGCCAGAGCATTTTTAGACCAACTAGCCCATGGTTCTATCGATTTTGGCGAGGGTAATAGGCGTTCGATCTTGGTAGGACTGTATGAGATAGAGTCTAAACTAGAACAATTAGATCGAGAACGGCAGGATCTCAGATTGCAAGCTGATATCAGCGAAGAAGAACAACAACGAGTTCAACCAAGGCTGGAAGAGATCGAGCAAGAAATTCAACAGCTTGCAGAGGAATATAAGTTCCGCTTTGAAGACCTCAAAGCGCAAAGCCCTAAAATCGCAGATTTGCACCAAGTCACGATATCGAACTTACAGGAAATTCAAGCAAGCTTAGGTGCAGATACGACATTAGTTAATTATTTTGTGGGCATTCACCAGCTCTTTGCCGTGGTGGTGACTTCTACTGATTTGAAGGCGATCGCCATTCCTACCCCACTCAGGCAACTTGCTAAGACCATCAAGGCAATGAGTCAAGAGATGAAAAATAGTATATCGTCCCATCCGAAATTACTCCAAGACCTTGATGCAATTCTGATTGCTCCCCTACGACAACACTTGAAAACACCAAATATCGGCATTATTCCACACGGACTCCTACATTATGTACCCTTTGCCGCGCTTACAGATGGTCGTCGTTACCTCTGTGATGATTATGCGATTTTTATGCTCCCTAGTGCGAGTGTATTGCGATTGTTGCCTAAGCCTAGTGAGAAACAACGCACGGGTAAGCTACTCTTAATGGGCAATCCCACAATTGAAAATCGAAATTTATCTCGTTTAGAGGCATCAGAGGCGGAAGTAGAGGCGATCGCCGCCCAATGGAACAGCAACGCTTACACGGGCAAACAAGCGACAGAAACCCGCTTTTGGCAAGATGCACCAACGGCTGAAATTATTCACCTCGCAGCCCATGGTCAGTTTAATAGCCAACAACCCCTCTGGAGTACCATTCATTTAGCCCCATTTGTCGGCCAGGATGGAAATCTTCACGTCCACGAACTCTACAGACTCAACCTAGAAGCAGCGCGACTAGTTGTCCTCAGTGCTTGTGAAACCAAAGTCGAACAATTCTCCAACGAGCAAGAGGCTCAAACTGTGGGCGATGAAATCGTCGGACTCAATCGCAGCTTTCTCTTTGCGGGCGCACCGACGGTACTGGCAACACTTCGGGTTGTTGGGGACAGACTCACTAAAGAACTAATGCTTGTCTTCTACGATCGCCTCAAACAAGGAAACCCAAAAGCCCAAGCCCTGCGTCAAGCCATGCTGACACTGAAAGAGAAGAATGAACCTCCCTACAAATGGGGGATTTATATACTGACCGGAGATTGGCGAGAGTTATGATAAAGTTGGTATTCTTCTTCACTCGATACTATATATTTTAACCGGAGGTAACACCTAATGAAACGCTCGTTTATTGCTTTCGGACTATGCTTAACCACCCTGGGAGGATTTGAGCTTGGAGGCTTCACTGTAACCCCTATTGCTGTTGCTCAGACGGCTAGTGAAACAGCCTACCTTACCTCCGAAGCATCCCCGATCGACTGCTCGGACTTACCCGATGGCTTTAAAGAACTCAGACGAGAGTGGAGGAGAGAGTTAGAGTTTGACTTGGAGGGGGAGGGGATGAAAATCGCAGGGTTATTTACCTGTGAGCTGATACAACCCTTGGCGGGTCAAGTTGAGGTAGTTTTAGGTGGAGCGGTAATTGAACCGGATATGCGCGATGAAATTACTAGGGATGGGTCAGTGTTTTTAGAAGTCGCTGAGAATTGGTATGGAGTCGGTATAGAAAACCCGAAAGAACATACAGAATATATTGATGGAGTTGGCGATCGCGCAGTCCGAAGCGTTATGACCAGTCGAATTTTTACATTTCCGGTGACCGTGAATACGATCTTCTTTGAGCATAAAGAGCAAGTTTACTTCTTAGCTAATATGCATCTGTCCACAGCCAGGACTGACGTTGATGATATTGCTTTAGCCCAACAAATGGTAGAGCGGATTGATTCAGGTGTAGTCCAACTTGAGATCCCTGAACCTACCCCTCCTCATTCCCCTGTCACCTTCAACAATGCCCTAGTCAACCCATCCGATTTACCCAATGAATATAGCTCACTCAGAACTGATGTACTGGAAAAATTGCAGTCTTTCTTGAGTAACCTTGAAATCAAAGGACTGTTTGCCTATCAACTGATGGAACCGTTAAAAATGGATCTTTTGTTTGGCGGAACCATCATTAAACCCAATCTGCAAGAGTCGATGACCACCGATGTGTTCGACGTTCCCGATATGGTTGACAATATGTACGGACTCAAAATAAATAAAACGGGAGAAACACTAGAATTTCTCGATGGAGTAGGCAATCAGGCTGTCCGAAAGATGACTACACTAGAAGTTCTTCTCATGTCCATAGTAGTGGATGTGATTGTATTTGAATACGACGGTCAAATTTCTTTCTTAGTTAACACTTATATGAGTCGATTTCCAACTCAAATCAATACTGTTGCTCTCGCAAAACAAATGGTTGAGCGTCTTTGATCTTAGCCTATCGTACTGCCATTATTTTCTCTAGTACATCACTAAATTATACAAAGACTTGAAACCATTATGTCTTCAAGTCTTGATTTTCAATGCTTGCCAGCAGAGCGCTTTTCATGTCCGCGAAGCAGAAATTTAGAAGAGTGTACCTCATTACAGCGCGAAGCGCTGTATCATTTTCTTTGGTTTCAACTGTAGTGTGGGGATTAGAGGAGAAAAAGAGGTGAAATCAGAATGGTTCTGATTTCAGTCCCTCTTGCGTTTATGTCTTCGTGTCTCCACACTAACTAATTTAGTTTATTTAACAGTAAATGTCTTAAAAATTAAGATAAATTACGTTTTTTAAGATCGTTTTTTAGTCAAATTAATAATAGTATCAGATCGGAGCGCAAAAACTGACTCACTTTGACTCATTTTTGAGTGCCCTTTCCGCGATCGCCCCAATCGGTAAAGGGAGAATGTAAATTTATGTAACAATTTCGCCCAAAGCGCATAAAAATCGAGGTTAAAAACTGAGAACCCTATAGAGGGGTCATGCACTTCTCTAGTTGTTGCGATCGCAAAATAGGGTTATGGCAGATACACTCAAAGCTTCCAAAGCAGGACTAGACCTCGTTTACAGAGCCATTCGCCAAAAAGGATGGACAAAAACTCAAACCGCTCTCTGGTGGAATGATGCTCAAACCTCCCAAGCAACCTTACGCCGGTTTTGGCGCAGAATTCCCATCGATCGACAGGCCTTTCAACAGATTTGTCAGGTGGCAGGAGTGGACTGGGAGAGCGTAGCGGAAATTGACCCTTTGTCCGATTCACCAGAAGACGACAACAATCGAGACTTACTCAGGGAATTGAGCCTGATTGATTGCATTCTGATTCTACTGCTGCTGAGAACCTAACTCTGGCGATCGCGGCATACAATAGAATATCTGGATTAAAATATCTGGATTGGGTTCCTAGGAGGTTTTTCTCGTTGTGACAGATGCTTGTTCTCAAGATTCCGGCTCTGAAAACCGCCCTTCCCGTCCCGAACAATCAAAAAGATCGCCAAAATTTGGCGATCGCTTCAAAGCCTTGTCCTCCAAAGTTTCTCAGGCAATGGGCTTTGAATGGATGTACTTTCATCTCAATTACGCCGACTGTGTAGAACTCTATGCACCTGAACCCGTAGTTGCCGAGTATGTTAACGATCACCCCAGTTGGTTTACCCGATGCGCTCTCCCCATGAAAGCCATCCCCATCGGGGACAGTGGCTATGATTTACTTCTGGGGCGCTATGGGGCGCTTCAATTTGAAGTGGAAGTGAGAATAGGCCTCCAACTTATCCCCCGTGACGAAGCCGGAGTCTATCGCATCTCTAGCATTGATCTCCCTGACTATACTCCCCCAGGGTATGAAGTCAACTTTCATGGGCAATTTTACCTGGCTGAAGTTCCCTGCTGTCCGACTCCGGAATATCTCCAGGAACTGCAAAGTTATCTGATTCTTCCCTCACCCCTACCAGAAGTGATGACGCGCTGGGAATGGAGCCTAGACTTAACCGTAGGCGTGAAATTCCCCCACTTTATCCATCGCTTACCCCAATCTTTGATTCAAAGTACCAGCGATCGCCTCCTCCAGCAAATTGTCCGCGAAGTTTCCCGCCGTTTGGGTAAAAAAGTACAACAAGACTTTCATCAAACCCTGTCAATTAGGGAATAGGGAATGGGGAATGGGGAATGGGGAAAAGGCAAAAGGCAAAAGGCAAGCAAAAGGCAATCCTCCCCATCTTCCCCATCCTCCCCATCCTCCCCATCTCCCCTATTCCCCATTCCCAAACTACCCCAACCCTGCCATCCTCTGTCAAAATAGATTAAAACGCGACTATTGTTTGCTCTTCCGGCCATGGCCTACTGCTTAAACCCCAATTGTACTAAGCCCGAAAATCCACAGAATGCAGAGGTCTGTCAAACCTGTGGACAACCCCTAACTGAGCTACTTAGGGGACGATATCGGGTACTCAAACCTCTGGGACGGGGGGGAATGGGTCGTACCTATCTCGCCGTTGATGAAGACAAACTTCGCAGTTTCTGTGTCATCAAACAGTTTTCTCCCCAAATTCGAGCCACAGGGGAGCGACGAGAGAAATCGATGCAAAAGTCTACGGATTTGTTTTACCAAGAAGCCATGCGTTTGCATGAGTTAGGAGAACATCCGCAAATTCCCACCCTATTAGCCTATTTTGAACATCAGGAACAGTTGTATTTAGTACAACAGCTTATTCGCGGCCCCACTCTCTGGCAAGAATTAAAACATCAAGGGCCCTTCAGTGAAAAGCAAATTTGGAATTTACTGGAACAATTATTGCCAGTTCTGGAGTATATTCACGGTTATCATGTAGTGCATCGGGACATTAAACCCACCAATATTGTTCGCCGTAAACAAGACCAACAACTGGTATTAATTGATTTTGGCATTGCTAAACAATTAACGGCTACCGGCATGGCGAGGGTAGGGACAAAAATTGGCACAGAAGGCTATGCTCCCATGGAACAAATCCGTAGTGGTCGCGCTTATCCGGCCAGTGATTTGTATAGTTTAGGGGTGACTTGTATTCATTTGTTAACAGGGTTATCCCCGGATGAATTATTCGATCCGTTAACGGGGAATTGGTTATGGAGAGAGTGCTTAAAAGAACAAGGAACAGTAATTAGCGATCGCCTGGGACAAATTTTAGATAAACTGCTCAAAGATATTGTCAGCGATCGCTATCAGTCAGTCCAGGCCGTGATTGCCGATATGAAACCTGTGCCCAGTCCTCCGAGTGTGATCGTGCCCGAAGGGTATATGATTTGTCCGCCAGGGGTTCAAGATTGGCATTGTATCCATACCCTCAGTCACCATAATGGCAAAGTAGAAGCTTTAGCCATTCATCCCCAAGGTCATCTTTTAGTCAGCTCCAGTGAAGATAAAACCCTCTGTTTGTGGCGGATGAGCGGGCCAAAATTAGAAAAAGTCTCCCTATTGTCTACCTTAACCGGTCATGATGCCTCAGTCGGCTCCGTTGCCATTCATCCAGAAGGAGAATTATTAGTCAGTGGGAGTCACGACCGGAAAATTTTGTTTTGGCATTTACCCCCATCCCCTAATCGAGACCTGATGGAAACAGAACCGATTCTCGTTTTAAGCGATCATCGAGATTGGGTCAATGCTGTGGTGTTTAGTCCCAGTGGCAGTTTATTAGCCAGTGGCTCCAATGATAAAACGGTACGAGTGCGGCAGTTAGCGGTGACTCCGGATGGGGAATGGGAGCAATTACCCCTGTTAACCTTAACCGGTCATACTGATGCCGTAAATGCCTTGGCGTTTAGCGCTGATGGTCGCTGGTTAGCCAGTGGGGGAGAAGACCGAGTAGTGAAAGTTTGGGAGGTGGAAACCGGAAGCCTCCATTTGAGCTTACCTCGCCATGCCCAACGGATTAATGCTTTAGCGTTTAGTCCCCAGCAAGGGATTTTGGCCAGTGGCAGCGATGATGGTACAATTCGCGTCTGGGATGCTGTTAAAGGTCATCAAATCCGCACGTTAACTGAACATGGCGATTCCATTTTTGGTTTGGTGTTTAGTCCCGATGGTCAAACATTGTTTAGCAGTAGTCGCGATCGCACCATCAAAATTTGGGACTTACAGACCTGGAAAGCCGTATCCACCTTAGACGATCACTCCTGGTGGGTCAAGGCGATCGCCTTAAGCCAAGATGGCCAAACCTTAGTAACCGGTAGCGGTGATGCCACGATCAAGATTTGGCGATGGATTTGACACTCCCCGGTCTCAAAGCGAATTAACTATACTGGGGCAGCGCTTCGCACAACCCACCCAAATCAAAACCGCCCCAGGGTTTTTCTTCCCCAGGGCAGTTTGTGTGGATTTCAGATTGCTGAGATAGAGTGAATCCAAAATCCAAACCTGTTATCAGTCAGCTTTAGCGACTTCCAACACCTCATCCATAATCGTTCCGGACTGCTCCATCTTGCTGATATCCAAAATGGTCTTGAGAACAGAATCCGGATTCAAACTCATGGAATCAATGCCGAGTTCAACCAAGAAGCGGGCGAACTCTGGATAGTCACTGGGTGCTTGACCGCAAATACCAATCTTGCGATTGTGTTTCTTCGCAGCTTTGATGGCAATTTGTACCATCCGGCGAACCGCTTCATTGCGTTCGTCAAAGATGTGAGCAACCAACGAGGAGTCACGGTCTAATCCCAAAGTTAACTGGGTTAAGTCGTTAGAACCGATGGAGAAGCCATCAAAGACTTGGGCAAATTCGTCTGCATAGATGACGTTACTGGGCAATTCGCACATCACGTAAACTTGCAAACCATTTTCGCCGCGTTTCAAGCCATTGCTTTCCATTTCCGCCAATACTTTGCGACCTTCATCAGGGGTGCGGCAGAAGGGAATCATGGGAATGACGTTGGTTAAGCCCATTTCATCCCGAACCCGTTTCAGAGCTTTACACTCTAGGGCATAGGCTTCACGATAGTTGGGGTCGTAGTAGCGGGATGCACCACGCCAGCCAATCATCGGGTTTTCTTCCTTGGGTTCAAACTGACGACCGCCTAAGAGGTTGGCATATTCGTTACTCTTGAAGTCGGACATCCGTACAATCACTGGATTGGGATAGAAGGAAGCCGCAATCATGCTGATGCCATGGGCCAGTTTGTCTACGAAGAAGTCAGGTTTGTTGTCGTAGAGGGCGGTGAGTTTGGCGATTTCCCGTTTGGCTAACTCATCTTCGAGTTCGTTGAACTTCAGTAGGGCTAAGGGGTGAGCTTTAATGTGGTTGGCGATGATGAACTCTAAGCGAGCAAGTCCAACACCGTCACAGGGGATAGAGGATAAACCGAAGGCTTCATCAGGGTTGCCCACGTTCATCAAGATTTGGGTGCGAGTCTTGGGTAGGTTGTCGAGTTGGGTTTCGATGACTTCAAAGGGTACAAGACCTTTATAAACCCGTCCTTCTTCACCTTCGGCACAGGATACGGTGACCTCTTCACCAGTGGTGAGCAGTTGGGTGGCATCTCCACAACCAACGATCGCCGGAATACCCATTTCCCGTGCAATAATGGCTGCGTGACAAGTCCGACCGCCTTGGTTGGTGACAATGGCGCTGGCTCTCTTCATGATCGGTTCCCAGTCGGGGTCGGTCTTGTTGGTAACCAAGACTTCACCGGGTTGGAATTCGTCGATGCGGTGAACATCCATGATCACCCGTGCATTGCCTTGACCAATCATTTCACCTACGGCGCGACCGCGAACCTGGATGTCCGATGTGCCTTTGAGTTTGAAGTTCTTGAGGATACTACCGGATTTTTGAGATTGAACGGTTTCTGGACGGGCTTGAACGATGAACAGGTCGCCCGTGATGCCGTCTTTTGCCCATTCAATGTCCATGGGGGTGTAAGTGCCCCGAACTTCGGAGTAGTGGTCTTCAATAATACAAGCCCATTTAGCCAACTGAAGAATTTCGTCGTGGTTCAGGCAGTATTTGCCCCGCTCAGATTCGGGAACGGAAACGTTTTTGGTCAGTTTCGATCCGCCGAGGTCATAGACCATTTTCAGTTCTTTTGTACCCAGGCGTTTTTCCAGAATTGGACGGAAACCATCTTTGAGGGTGGGTTTGAAGACGAAGTATTCGTCCGGGTTGACGGCTCCTTGAACGACGTTTTCTCCTAAACCATAGGCGGCGGTAACCAGGGCTGCGTTTTTGAAGCCGGTTTCCGTGTCGATGGAGAACATAACGCCAGAGGAAGCGAGGTCAGAGCGCACCATTTTTTGTACGCCGACGGATAGAGCTACATCAAAGTGATCGAAGCCTTTGACGGTCCGATAGGAGATGGCGCGATCGGTGAAGATGGAAGCGAAGCACTTATGGCAAGCTTTGAGAACCGCATCTACACCATAGACGTTGAGGTAGGTTTCTTGTTGTCCGGCAAAACTGGCATCAGGCAAGTCTTCGGCAGTCGCGCTAGAGCGCACGGCTACGTCTGTGTCGTTGAGTTCTCCACTATCGCCTTTGCCGTACCACTCGCACATTCTTTCGTAGGCTTTGGCGATCGCCTGTTGCAGATCTTCTGGGAATGGGGTATCGAGAATCAGCGAGCGAGCTTTTTTACCCCGTTGCCGTAAGTTGGGCAGGTCTTCCACGTCCAGATCGGAGAACAATTCCCGCAGTTTGCTTTCTAAGCCTGCTGTTTTAATGAAGTAGCGATAAGCATGGGCAGTGGTGGCGAACCCATTGGGTACAATTACACCTTTGGGGTTCAATTGCTGGATCATTTCTCCTAGGGAAGCATTTTTTCCTCCGACTAGGGGGATATCGCTGATGCCAACTTGTTCAAACCAAAGAACGAACGCTTCATTTTTTTCCGCTTCACTGGTTATATTTCCTACGGCTAAGGTCTGAGTCATGGTTCAATACCCTCCATGGGTTTTCAATTGAATTCGATTTAGCCAGGCAGTACAGTACAGTCATACTTTTTAATGGAGTTTTGTTTCTGTATCCTGCCTTAGAGGTTAAGAGAGATTAAATTCTCTCTCGATTTGTATCAACTTCTGCAATTTTGGACTATCAACTAACAGTTATCGATCGCTTCAAACCTTGTTATATCAAGGCTTTGGCGTGAACCGTTGAGCAATTGCCCGTGATAGTGGCTTTGGATTCACTCTTCTTACAGGCTATTACTTTCTATTAAAATTACAAGATAGTTACGCCCTGAATCCTTACTTACCCAAAGGGAAAAAATAGGATGTGGTCAGGGATACAAACATCTTTAAATAAACATTAAGGTGAGTAATATTCGCGTATGAACTATCAACCTAACGCAGTAGAAGCAGATGTCTCTATCCCAGAGTCCCCCTGTTTTGTACCCAGTTGTCCCATTCAGTTTGTGCTGGACTTGATTAGTTCTAAATGGTCAGTGTTGATTTTGCGGGAACTGTTCCAAGGCGATCGCCGCACCCATGCTCTTCTGGATGCCTTACCCGGTATTAGCTCTAAAACTCTCACCCTGCGCTTGCGAGAACTGGAACAGCATGGGTTGATTAAGCGCACTGTCTACCCAGAAATTCCGCCCCATGTGGAATATGCCCTGACTGACAAAGGCCGAGAACTCAAACCGGTTTTACTGTCTCTGAAAGAATTGGGAGAGCGATGGTTAGAACAATCTTGTTCGTGCGATCGCATCAGTAACA
This sequence comes from Roseofilum capinflatum BLCC-M114, assembly GCF_030068505.1. Classification (NCBI taxonomy): domain Bacteria; kingdom Bacillati; phylum Cyanobacteriota; class Cyanophyceae; order Desertifilales; family Desertifilaceae; genus Roseofilum; species Roseofilum capinflatum. Next base: position 47,950 of record NZ_JAQOSO010000011.1, on the reverse strand, counting down.
GTTGATGAACCTCAGCGTTCAATTTCCCAAAGACTGCTGTGAGCGCTCACTCTTACAGCATTTTTTGGGTGTCAACATCAACTCAAAGCGGGAACTGAACCTGTACCCTGCTCCTTTCCCGATTGTCTAAAACCATAACTTCACGGTCGGAACCCACTCATGTACTGCTATACAATGGGATCTTGCCATGCCACCTAGAAGTGTTCTATGACCTCCGAAAAGCAACCTCTGACGATTAAGCAAATTGGGCTATTGTTCTTAACGGCGATCGCCCTGAGTCTAGTGACTCTCTTCTTGTACAACAGTTGGAGTCAACCCCAATTTCAAGGTCAGTTAGAACTCTATCAGACGAATCTACTGCTCAATGCCTCTACGTGGAAGGGTGAAACTCTAGATCCCCAAACCCAAGGAGTCTTACGCCAAACCCTGATCGGGGAGGAACCCATATCAACGGCGATCGCCCAATATGAAGACGCTCGCCAAGATAGCCAAAATACACTCCAGAAAACGGATCGGCAACTCACCGAGCTAACCCAGCAACCGATCGCCAATCCCACTCAACAGCAAACCCTACAACGGGCGATCGCCACAACCGAAGAGTCTTTAGAGAAAATCGATCTCAATTTAGGTCTGCTAAAAACCCAGGTAGATCGAGTTCCAGAAGCATTGCAACTGTGGCAAAAACTCGCCGACGATCCCCAATCAGCAAAGGGAGACACGGCGGAAGTTTTAATCCGGTTATGGCAAGATCCGCCCCAAAGTCTCCCAGATGCTCAATTAAGGCTAGAGCGGGAGTTATCGGGATGGTTCCGCTATCAGGGATTAACTCGACTCTATCAAGTCCAGGGTGAGGAATTAGCCTTAAAAGAGTTAGAGACTCAGCAACAGGCGATCGCCTTCCAAGCAATCCGCAAACTTCTAATTGTGGCTGGGGTGCAGTCAGTCGGCATATTCCTAGGAACCGCCTTATTAGCTTTCGTTGCCGTGCAATGGCTCATTCAACGCAAAGACTCTTGGTTATCCCAAAACCATATCGTTACTGAAGTGCCTTGGAATTGGGAAACCATTTTATTAGTCATCGTGGCAGGATTTTTCTTCATTGGCCAACTGATTTCCCCAGTTATTTTCCGAGAATTCTTAAGTCTGTTGTCCTTCACCCGTGGCAGTGGAGTTCGTGCCGATGCCGTAATTATTTTAATGTCCTATTTAATCAGTAGTGCCGGAGCATTAGGAGTATTATACTTAGCAGTTAACCCCTTTCGACCCCTACCGCAAAACTGGTTTAAATTTGAAATCCAACCATCAGGTATTGCTTGGGGAATAGGCGGGTTTCTGGTAGCCATTCCAGTCGTCTTACTGGTGTCATTAATTAATCAAACCCTATGGCAAGGACAAGGAGGAAGCAATCCCATTTTACCCCTAGCCCTACAAGGCAATGATTGGGTAGCGATCGCCTGTTTTGCCTTTACCGCTTCCGTTGCTGCACCCGTCTTTGAAGAAATTATGTTTCGCGGCTTCCTCCTCCCCTCCCTCACCCGCTATATTCCCGTGTGGTTGGCGATAACCGCGAGTGGATTAGTTTTTGCGATCGCCCACCTGAGTCTATCAGAAGTCATTCCCCTCACCACCTTGGGCATTATCATGGGAATCGTCTATACTCGTTCCGGTAACTTACTCGCCCCCATTCTCCTCCATAGCTTATGGAATGGAAACACCCTATTAAGTTTATTTCTCCTAGGAAGTAGTCTCTCTTAACCCATTACCCATTACCCTTCTACCGCGCAAAGCACCATATCGCCATGTCTCCTGAACTCATGCAAACCACCCTAAACGGTTACTTCACACAAATGAGTGCCATGAACCCCCAAGGGTGGGCCCAACTCTTTACCCCCGATGCCACAATTGCCGATCCCGTAGGCAAACCTCCAGTTATCGCCCATGAAAAAGCCACCGCTTTTTTCCAATTTTTAGCCCAATTTTATGACCGCCTAGAAATCACTCCCGAAACCCCATTTATTTCCGGTACAGGCGCAGCAGTCAAATGGCACATGAACGTTATTGCTAAAAACGGAAAAACCGCCCAAGCGGAAGGAATTAGCGTCTTTGAATTGAATGAAGCCGGTAAAATAACAGCCTTAGCCTCCTATTGGGATGAACCCGGACTCATTGCCCAACTCAAAGGCAGTTAAGTCGCTGCCACAAACTTGACATGCCCTCTCCCCATATCATGTCTGATTAAACCGTTTATAATTGCTCACCCTCGTAGGGTGGGCAAGAAAAGAGGGATATTTTGATTGATTACCTGGACTTGATATGAGGAGCGATCGCCGCACTACAATGAACAGAAGCGACACAGCCGAAGTGCGAAGGAGGACAATATGACTCAAAGCAGCGAAAAAATAATATTACCGCCTCCTTTCCCCGACCATACGCAACTGCCAGAGGAGGATGGTACTTTTGTGAAGAACTTTCAGGAGCATCCCCAGAGTATTCTACTCACAGACTCTCTGGGGCCGATTCTAGAGCAACGTCATCCCGATGGGCAATATGCGATCGGGCAAGATAGCGGTATTTATTGGCGAGAAACCGACCCACCCCAAGATGGAGCCGAAGCGCCAGACTGGTTTTATGTCCCCAATGTCCCCCCAGATCTTGACGGACAATATCGCCGTTCTTACGTGATCTGGCGAGAATTAATTGCCCCCTTAATTGCCATAGAATTGGCCAGTGGCAATGGGAACGAAGAGAGAGATACAACCGCTTTATCTCAACAGAATTTAGACGAAGGAAAACGACCGGGAAAATTTTGGGTGTATGAGAATATTATCCGCATTCCCTATTATGGGATTTATGTCATTCAAACGGGAGAATTAGAATTCTATAACCTAATAGGTGGCTCTTATCAACGGATGAGTCCCAATGAGCGAGGACATTATCCCATTGAGCGATTGGGCGTAGAGTTAGGTTTATGGCAAGGAAACTATCAGAATCAGCACCAACTTTGGTTGAGATGGTGGGATAGTGAAGGAAATTTATTGCTCACTGGATGGGAAAGAAGTGCCCTAGAACAGATGCGGACTGAACGAGCTGAGTCTCGCGCTCAAGAGGAAAGAGAACGCACTCAGGAAGCCGAGGATCGCGCTCAACAAGCTGAGGATCGCGAACAACAGGAACGAGAACGCGCTCAGGAAGCTGAGGATCGCGCTCAACAAGCTGAGGATCGCGAACAGCAGGAACGAGAACGGGCCCAACAAGTCCAGCAGGCAGCCGTTTCTCGCTTATTAGCCATGGGACTAAGTGCAGAAGAGGTGGCTGAAACTCTTAATTTAACGGTGGAACAAGTTAATTCCATGCAAAGTTAAGAACCTGTAGGGGTCAACGGCCGTTGACCCCTACAATGCCCAGAGCTAGTTCGATTTACGTTTACGAGAGAACATTGCTCCTAAACCAAGCAAACCGAAAAATGCCAGGCCGCCAACTGCACTGGGTTCGGGCACAGGTTTGGGTAAATCTTGATCTATTGCGGAAATCGTAGCCTCTATTCCTGTGGTGTCATACCAATAAGTCTTATTCGTGCCATAGCCAACAGCAAAATCGATCGTGTCACCGGCTTCCATCATTTGAGTTAAGTTAAAAGATTTGGTAGTAGAAGCTCCAAAGCCATTAATGAGATCGCTAAACAGTGACACGCCATTATGAAGCACATGAACATCAGTTGTTGTTGGCCCAATATGATCCAGACCAGAAAATGCTGCTGAGAGTGCATAGGTTTGAGTTTCTGGAGCAATCCAGCGCAGTATACTGTACTCTCCGTGATAACCAGGATGAAGGGCTAATTGATTAGGTTGGAGTGTGATCGATGGGTGAGAATTATTCACCTCTCCAGTTGGGTTATGTAAAACGCCACCATGATAAACCCAAAGACTTGGGTGTGTTTCATCATCAATCCAAGAATCAATAGTAGGAGTAAATTTGCTAGACTTGGTACTTAAATTGAAACTCGATCCAAGAGTTGATGACCAACCATATTGCCAAGAGTTATTCGGATTGTCAGTGATGGAGAAATCATCGGCAGCATTGAAGCGGGTGAAGGCTTGAGTGGGAGCGCTGAAGGCGGCCAGAGAAAGTACGGATGCCAGAGCAGTAGTCAGAGGTAGATGGAGTGAATTTTTCATGGTGTTGTCCTCATGGGTACGCAGAAGCAACATGGGCTTCTATATGGATCTCTGTTTTTTGAGGCGATTTTTATGCAAAATTGCGGATATTGTAATAAAAGTTTATATTTACCAGGTGAAACCAGATGGGTTGTTAGATAAATCCATTGGATAGAATGCTTTGATAGAGAGATTTTTGGGGATTTTTGGGGCAATTGGGAAACGTCAAGTTTTGTGAAGGGTAAGGAGCGATCGCCGCACTACAATGAAGAGAAGCGACACAGCCGAAGTGCGAAGGAGGATTGTTCTATGACTCAAAGTACGGAAAAAATCATCTTACCGCCTCCTTTCCCCGACCATACGCAACTGCCAGAGGAGGATGGTACTTTTGTGAAGAATTTTCAGGAGCATCCCCAGAGTATTCTACTCACAGACTCTCTGGGGCCGATTTTAGAACAACGGCATCCCGATGGGCAATATGCGATCGGGCAAGATAGCGGCATTTATTGGCGAGAAACCGACCCACCCCAAGATGGAGCCGAAGCGCCAGATTGGTTTTATGTTCCCAATGTCCCTCCGGATATCGATGGACAATATCGCCGTTCTTACGTGATCTGGCGAGAATTGATCGCCCCCTTAATTGCCATAGAATTGGCCAGTGGCAACGGGAACGAAGAGAGAGATACAACCGCTTTATCTCAACAGAATTTAGAGGAGAAAAAACGACCAGGAAAATTTTGGGTGTATGAGAATATTATCCGCATTCCCTATTATGGGATTTATGTCATTCAAACGGGAGAATTAGAATTCTATAACCTAATAGGTGGCTCTTATCAACGGATGAGTCCCAATGAGCGAGGACATTATCCCATTGAGCGATTGGGCGTAGAGTTAGGTTTATGGCAAGGAAACTATCAGAATCAGCACCAACTTTGGTTGAGATGGTGGGATAGGGAGGGTAATCTACTTCTAACGGGATGGGAAAGAAGTGCATTGGAGCAGATGCGGACTGAACGAGCTGAGTCTGTTGCTCAACAGGAGCGAGAACGCGCTCAGGAGGAACGAGAACGGGCCCAACAAGCCGAATCTCTTGCCCAACAAGAGCGAGAACGGGCCCAACAAGCCGAATCTCTTGCTCAAGAGGAACGAGAACGCGCTCAACAAGCCGAATCTCTTGCTCAAGAGGAACGAGAACGGGCCCAAAAAGTCCAGCAGGCAGCAGTGTCTCGCTTATTAACCATGGGACTGAGTGCAGAAGAAGTGGCTCAAACCCTTAATTTAACTGTGGAACAAGTTAATTCCATGGAAAGTTAAGCTCTTGTAGGGGTCAACGGCCGTTGACCCCTACTGATTACAATGAACAGAAGCGACGCAGCCGAAGTGCGAAGGAGGATTGTTCTATGACTCAAAGCAGCGAAAAAATTATCTTACCGCCTCCTTTCCCCGACCATACGCAACTGCCAGAGGAGGATGGTACATTTGTGAAAAACTTTCAGGAGCATCCCCAGAGTATTCTACTCACAGACTCTCTGGGGCCGATTTTAGAACAACGGCATCCCGATGGGCAATATGCGATCGGGCAAGATAGCGGCATTTATTGGCGAGAAACCGACCCACCCCAAGATGGAGCCGAAGCGCCAGATTGGTTTTATGTTCCCAATGTCCCTCCGGATATCGATGGACAATATCGCCGTTCTTACGTGATCTGGCGAGAATTGATCGCCCCCTTAATTGCCATAGAATTGGCCAGTGGCAACGGGAACGAAGAGAGAGATACAACCGCTTTATCTCAACAGAATTTAGAGGAGAAAAAACGACCAGGAAAATTTTGGGTGTATGAGAATATTATCCGCATTCCCTATTATGGGATTTATGTCATTCAAACGGGAGAATTAGAATTCTATAACCTAATAGGTGGCTCTTATCAACGGATGAGTCCCAATGAGCGAGGACATTATCCCATTGAGCGATTGGGCGTAGAGTTAGGTTTATGGCAAGGAAACTATCAGAATCAGCACCAACTTTGGTTGAGATGGTGGGATAGGGAGGGTAATCTACTTCTAACGGGATGGGAAAGAAGTGCATTGGAGCAGATGCGGACTGAACGAGCCGAGTCTCGCGCTCAGGAAGCTGAGTCTCGTGAACAACAGGAGCGAGAACGGGCCCAACAGGAACAAGAACGGGCCCAGCAAGCCGAATTTCTTGCCCAACAAGAACGAGAACGCGCTCAGGAAGCTGAGTCTCGTGAACAACAGGAGCGAGAACGGGCCGAGCAAGCTGAATCTCGCGCTCAACAAGTCCAGGAGGCAGCAGTGTCTCGCTTGTTAGCCATGGGACTGAGTGCAGAAGAGGTGGCTGAAACTCTTAATTTAACGGTGGAACAAGTTAATTCTATGCAAAGTTAAGATCTTGTAGGGGTCAAGGGCTGTTGACCCCTATGATGTTGATTTCAATGAATAGAAGGAAGTGAAGCGACTAAGCACAGGTGAAGAAATAGCGACAATTACTTATTGAAGTTCTCTAATTTGATCGAGATTCAAGAATTAGGATGGTTCTTAAAGAATTATTGCATTAGCGTCAAAGTAAACCGGTTGAGTTTTACGCTTAATCTTAGTCGAAATCCTACTACAATGGAGATAATCTATGAAGCTTGCTTACTGGATGTATGCTGGCCCGGCTCATATTGGCACTCTTCGTATTGCTAGTTCGTTTAAGAATGTCCATGCGATTATGCACGCTCCTCTGGGCGATGACTATTTTAATGTGATGCGATCGATGTTGGAGCGAGAGCGGGATTATACTCCAGTTACGGCTAGTGTCGTGGATCGGCATGTGTTGGCGAGAGGCTCTCAGGAAAAAGTTGTGAATAATATTGTTCGCAAGGATCAGGAAGAGCGTCCGGACTTGATTGTTCTGACTCCAACTTGTACTTCTAGCATTTTGCAAGAAGATTTAGAGAATTTTGTGGAACGAGCTACGCTGGATGCACAAGCGGATGTGATGCTGGCGGATGTGAACCATTATCGGGTGAATGAGTTGCAAGCGAGCGATCGCACTCTACAGCAAGTTGTGCAATTCTACATCAACAAAGCGAAAAAGCAGGGAACCCTACCGGAAGGCAAAACGGAGAAACCTTCGGTAAATATCCTGGGACTCACGACGCTAGGGTTCCATAACCAACATGATTGTACGGAATTAAAGCGCCTGATGGCGGATTTGGGAATTGAAGTGAATGAAGTGATTCCCGAAGGTGCATCGGTTCACAACCTGAAAAATTTAACCCGCGCTTGGTTTAATTTAGCACCCTATCGGGAAGTGGGGTTAATGACGGCTGAGTATCTACAAACTGAGTTTGGAATGCCCTATGTGGATATTACGCCCATGGGTGTGGTGGAAACTGCTCGCTGTATCCGCAAAATTCAGCAGGTTCTGAACGAGCAAGGGGCAGATGTGGACTATGAAGAGTTTATTGAACATCAAACCCTGTATGTTTCCCAAGCGGCTTGGTTTTCTCGCTCCATCGACTGTCAAAATTTAACGGGTAAAAAAGTGGTCGTGTTTGGGGATAATACCCATGCGGCGGCGATGACCAAGATTTTAGCACGGGAAATGGGCGTGCATGTGGTTTGGGCGGGAACCTATTGCAAATATGACCAAGATTGGTTCCGGGAACAGGTGAGCGAATATTGCGATGAGGTGATTATTAGCGAGGATAATGGGGAAATTGGGGATGCGATCGCCCGTGTGGAACCGGCTGCAATTTTTGGCACACAGATGGAACGGCATGTGGGTAAACGCTTAAATATTCCCTGTGGCGTTATTGCTGCTCCCATTCATATTCAGAATTTCCCCATTGGTTATAAACCGTTTATGGGCTATGAAGGAACCAATCAAATTGCCGATTTGGTGTACAATTCCTTTACCCTGGGCATGGAAGACCACTTACTGGAAATCTTTGGCGGTCATGATACGAAAGAAGCCATTCACAAGGGAATTTCGGCTGATTCCGATCTGAACTGGACAAAAGAGGCAAAAGCGGAACTGAATCGGGTTCCTGGCTTTGTGCGCGGTAAGGTGAAACGGAATACGGAGAAATTTGCCCGCGATCGCGGTTTGGACGAAATTACGATTGAAGTCATGTACGCTGCCAAAGAAGCCGTGGGTGCATAATAAAAGATGAGGAGGTAGTTATATCAAATCCGCTTGAATACCATAATTAAAAATGTAGGGAGCAAGATGCTCCCACTCCAATTAAAAATGTAGGGAGCAAGATGCTCCCACTCCAGTAATATCAAATAATTGAGGGAGTGCGGGCATCTTGCCCGCTAGTTTAACTCATTTTCATGTCCGCTTGCGGAAACCGGACTTGATATTAATCAATTACCCCCTCAGATTCTTCGCAATGACATACAATAGAATCAAGTCCACTGAAATACCCGCATTAAAAATCCAGGGAGCAAGATGCTCCCACTCCAGTCATATCAAAGAATTCGAGGAGTGCGGGTATCTTGCCCGCTTCTTGAATCCAATTAACCGGATTTGATATCAAATCCATTTATAGCGATTCTCTCTTTTATGAGGAATCGATTCAATTCCCCCTAAGATTACTCTTGAGGATCTAGGATAAAGGCCCAATATCAGCTAAATCCAAAATTTGGGGAATCAAATCTTCCCGCTTCACCGCCATCAGATGGACTCCATGGCAAATATTGCGAGCCAGTTTAATTTGTTCGGCGGCAATTTTCATCCCTTCTAAGAGGGGTTTTTCGGCATTGGCGAGGCGCTCAATTAAAGCATCGGGAATATGCACACCGGGCACACAGCGCTTAATAAATTTGGCATTTTTAGCCGATTTGAGTAAGAAAATTCCCGCTAAAACGGGTTTATCCGATCCCGAAGCCACTTGGGTCATAAACTTATCTAAGCGCTCAAAATCTGTGACCATTTGACTTTGGAAAAACTGAGCGCCTGCGTCTAACTTTCGTTTAAACCGGCGTTGCAACCCTGACCAACTGTCGAGTTGCGGGTCTACTGCTGCTCCGGCTAACAGGTTGAGGGGGCCATCAGGAAGGCGTTTTTGGTGAGCATCGAAACCTTGGTTGAGCAGGTCAATGACTTTCAATAGGCGCACTGATTCTAATTCAAAGACGGGGCGACCATCGGCATAATCTCCAGCCTTTGGGGGATCTCCGGTGAGAGCAAGGATATTGTGGATGCCTAACGCATGGGCCCCCATAAGATCGGCTTGCAATCCCATCCGGTTGCGATCGCGGCAAGCCATTTGACAAATGGGTTCAATCCCCTGTTGCAATAAAAGCACACTGGCTGCTAGGGGACACATGCGTAAAACAGCACGACTGCCATCTGTAATATTAACAGCATGAACCCGACCTTTAAGGTGGGTGGCCATTTCAATCATATGGCTGGTTTCACCGCCCTTGGGGGGCATGACTTCAGCCGTGACTAAAAATTCTCCTGAATGTAAGGCTTGACGAAAAGAATTAACCATAAGAAAAAAGTAATGTTATTTACAAGGGAGTAGAATAGCCGAGGGCTGTTTTGACTTCAGCTAGGGTAGAAGCAGCGATCGCCTCTGCCTTTTGCCGACCTTCGCGCAAAACTGATTCTAGATACGGGCGATCGCCCATAATTTCCTGATATCGGTCTTGAATGGGTTTAAGCGCTGCTATCATCGTTTCCGTCAACAAGGGCTTAAACTGTCCCCATCCCATATCTTGACATTCTGCCGCTACTGCCTCCTTCGTCTGTCCGGAGAGCAACATATAGAGACTCAAGAGATTATGACATTCCGGGCGCTCTAAATTATCAAACTCCAATCCCCGAACCGGATCGGTTTTACAGCGCTTAATCTTGCGGGCGATCGCCTCTGGAGGATCGAGCAAGCTAATCCGACTTTGTTCGCTCGGATCGGATTTTGACATCTTTTTCGTGCCATCCGTCAAACTCATCACCCGTGCCCCTTCCTTTCTAATCAAGGGATTGGGCAACTTCAACACCGTTTCTCCTTTGCCATAGAAATGATTAAACCGAGCAGCAATATCGCGAGTCAGTTCTAGATGCTGTTTTTGGTCTTCTCCTACCGGAACGCGATCGGCTTGATAGAGCAAAATATCCGCCGCCATCAGCACCGGATAATCTAACAACCCTGCGCCCACATTTTCGCCCTGTTTAACCGCTTTTTCCTTAAACTGAATCATATCCTCTAACCAGTTTAGGGGCGTAATACAGTTCAGCAACCAGGTTAATTCACTATGGGCCGGTACATGGGACTGAATAAAAATGGTGCTATGTTCTAAATCGATACCACAGGCCAAATAGAGAGCAGCAATGGTATAAGTATCGGCAGCTAGGGTTTCTGGCCTATGGGGAACAGTGATGGCATGGAGATCCACCACACAAAAATAATTTTCATATTCACTTTGTCCCTCAACCCAGTTCCGGATCGCACCTAAATAGTTACCGAGATGAAGGTTACCGGTGGGTTGAACACCAGAAAGAATGCGCTGTTTACTCATACTTTTAGGGTGGGCGGGAGAGATCAACGTTTAGCAAGTTAAACTAAGGGATACAGTCAAAAACCAGGGTTAGTGGCTCACGGGCCGAGAGAACGGCCAGCAGAGGTGGTTTTTGGGTATTAATTTTTATTACAATACACTAATGTGGAACCAATTGTTAAATTTCAAGGGTGAATTCCATCATGGACTCAAAACCAGACTCAAGACCTTGGGAAGGCGATCGCCTGCAACTGCAAGAATGCATTGAACTGGCCCATCAACTGGAAACTCACGAAAAAGCCAAAGAGGAATTTGGGCAATGGTGCGATCGCCTCGCCCAAGAAAATCCCCAAGCAGCCGCTTTGCTCGCCCTCCTCTGGGAAGAAACCATCCGCGCTAACCGTTCCGCCCTCTTTTGGGAAGAACTCACTAATGTGGAAAAAGAACTCTCCGATCGCATGACCCAACAAACCATCCAGCTCCAGCAAAATTATCTGCGTTTGGTGCAAGAGCAGTAGTTTAGGATGGGGAGACGGGGGGATGGGGGGATGGCCCATTACCAATTACCCATAGGTCAGGGAGTGTCAATATGCCCATTATTGCCCAGAACTTAAGCGGTGGATATCACCAAAAACCGATTATTGAACAGATTAACCTCAGTTTAGAAACTGGAGAATGGTTAAGCTTAGTCGGGGCCAATGGTTCAGGGAAATCCACCTTTCTGAAACTACTCAGTCGTTTACTCTCTCCCCAAGCAGGTGTTGTCTTATTAGATGGTCGCTCCATTCATGAGTTATCCCCGAATCAGGTGGCACGTCAGTTAGCGATTTTACCGCAACAATCCTCACCTCCCATGGGGCTAACCGTGTATCAGTTGGTCAGTTTAGGGCGTAATCCTTATTTGAAATGGTGGCAATGGGATTTAGAATCAGAAGACCGGCGATCGGTTGAAGAAGCCTTAGAAGAAACCGAGCTACAAGCGTACCGCGATCGCCCCGTCAGTGAACTCTCTGGGGGAGAGCGTCAACGAGCATTTCTAGCCTTAGCCTTAGCCCAAAATCCCCAGGTACTGCTCTTAGATGAACCCACTACCTATTTAGATATCCATTATCAACTGCAATTGTTAGACTTACTCAAGCGCCTAAATCAACAGCAAAACCTAACAATTATCACCGTTTTACATGAAATCAACTTAGCCGCTCGATACAGCGATCGCCTCGCCTTCCTCAAACAAGGTCAGTTATTCACCATCGGTTCCCCAGCAACCGTCTTAACCCCCGAAACCCTATCGGCTGTTTTTGGCGTACAAGTGGCCGTCATTGATACCCCCGTCGGTTTACAGATCTGCCCCCTCTTTGCCCATTAAAGTCATCATTCATAATCAACCTAGACTTTCTCACCTCAATCCATTACTATACAACTAAGCAATGATTTTTGAACTCAATCATGAAACCGATCAAACATCTCTCCATGGCCACTCTAGCAGTATGCCTAATTGTCCTCAGCTTCTGCACGCCCCAGACAGCCCTCGCCAATCCAGATCCAAGCCAACTCTCCCATGCGATTGAAGAAATTGAAAACTTAGATGCCATGCGCTCTGGGTTAGCCTCAACCCTCAAAGACATGCCCGAAACCATTACCCCCGAAACCTTCAAGCAAGTATGTAAACCCGTGGGCATGAAAGCCAAACAACTCAGCCAACAAAACGGATGGCAAGTCAAACAAATTGCCACCAAATATCGTAATCCAGCCCATGCTCCTGAGACCCCAGAAGCAGAAGCAGCCCTAACACTGCTCAATACTCATCCAGAAGTGAAAGGATTTTGGCAAACAGAAACGATCAATGGTCAATCAGGACAGCGCTACTATCGCCGGATTAACGTAGAAGCCACCTGTTTAGCCTGTCATGGAGCAAAAGAGGCACGGCCAGAATTTGTCAAACAAAAGTATCCCCAAGATTTAGCCTACGACTTTAAGGTTGGGGATCTTCGAGGCATGTACGCTGTCTTTATCCCTGATACTGTAGCTTCTGAATCCCAATGAACGTGACCCACCCTTCTACTGTTCAAGTCCCCCTTAAAACCAGAGATTCAGGGAGATCAAATCTACCTCATTTACCTCATCGCAGACGATGGTTGATTGCCGTTCTAGTCGCTCTGTTGCTCTTCCTCCTCCCCTCTACCCTCCTAGTTTCCCAACCTGCATCGGCTCTAATTCGCCGACAAGTCGAAGCTCCAGGACAAACCCTCTATCAATCTCGCCATAGCTTGCGAGATACTAAGGGTAAAACCTGGCAAGTCATTCTGTTTAAGCGGATCAAAGTCGGAGAATTAGCCAATGTTCAGTTACGCTTAGTGGGATTTCCCGATCAAACCGTGTTTCAACATCCCGCTCCTCTAAACCTGAAAGATAGCAAGGGTAATCAGTTGAGCGCTGCTGATGTTTTTGCAGATCAGGCTCCTGCCCCCAATGTGGGACAGTATGAGTTAACCGATATTCTAAAGTCGGTTTCCGCTTCGGGTTCCCTAGAGCTATCTTTGCCCGTGGACAATGGGGAAACTCAGATTTCAGTTCCGGCTGTGATTATTTTGGAATGGCAGTATTTAGCCCGTGAATATTAATGCCAGAAGTTCACCCTAGAAGAGGATCGTAGGTCTGCTGTACAATCAATAAGCAGCTTCAGACAGAGACAGGCATATGGTGATCGGGTATCGTCGATGGATAGGAGTGCTACTGGTGGTCATGGCGATCGCCTTATCCGCCTGTAGCACTACTGCGTTTCGCTCTTCTGCTTCTGAAGTACCGCAACTGGTGCAAGCCATTCTCAGCGATCTTAAAACCTTTAACTACGCCCTCAGTCAAGAGTCTCCCAACATTTTTGCACTCACCTACGAAGGACTCGTAGAAACGAATGGATTAACCGGAGCCATTGAACCCGGATTAGCTGAATCTTGGGAAATTTCCAATCAAGGGAAGCGTATTGTCTTTACCCTTCGGGACGGTTTGCAATGGTCAGACGGTCATCCCCTCACGGCTGATGATGTCCTGTTTAGCTACAACGATGTGTATCTCAATGATGCCATTCCCACCTCAGCCAGATTTGTGCTGATGGTTGGTGAAAGTCGCGCCCTACCCACCGTGAGAAAATTAGATGACCGACGAGTAGAATTTACTATTCCTGAAGCCTTTGCCCCCTTTTTACGCAGTACCGGTTTACCGATTTTACCCGCCCATGTATTAAAATCTACTATAGAGACCCAAGACTCCCAAGGTAATCCCATCTTTTTATCGACATGGGGAACAGACACCCCAGTAGAAGAAATTGTAGTTAATGGAGCCTATCAATTAAATCGATATAATACCACTCAACGGGTAATTTTTAAGCGTAATCCCTACTATTGGAAAACCAATGAACAGGGCGATCGCCTCCCCTATATCGATCGCATTATTTGGCAAATTGTAGAATCCACCGATACCAGTTTCCTCCAATTCCGTTCCGGGAGCTTAGATTTAGTCGATGTTTCGCCTGAATATTTTTCTCTGTTAAAGAAAGAAGAAGATCGAGGCCAATTCACCATCTATGGACGAGAACCCACTCTGAGTTCCGTATTTATTACATTTAATTTGAATAAAGCCAGTCGGGATGGCCAACCCTTGGTCGATCCAATCAAATCCCGATGGTTTAATGAAGTCAAGTTTCGGCAGGCGATCGCCTACGCCATAGACCGACAAACCATGGTCAACAATATCTATCGAGGATTAGGAGAACCCCAGTATTCTCATATTCCCGTACAAAGTCCCTACTACTTATCCCCCGAAGAAGGCTTAAAAATCTATAACTTTAATCAGGAAAAAGCCCAGTCTCTGTTACAAGAAGCCGGTTTTCAGTATAACAGCCAGGGACAATTAGAAGACGATCGAGGTAATCCCGTGCGCTTTACACTGCTCACCAATGCAGGAAATAAAACTAGGGAAGCATTAGGCGTACAAATTAAGCAAGATTTAAGCAAAATTGGTATTCAAGTCGATTTCCAACCGATTGCCTTTAGTACCCTAGTGGATAAACTCGGTAATACCCTAGATTGGGATGCCCATATTATCGGTTTTGGAGGAGGTGGTGTGGAACCGAATAGTAGCGCCAATATCTGGTCTCTCGATGGCCCCTTACATAGTTTTAATCAACAACCACAACCCGGACAACCGCCAATCCAAGGCTGGAAACCTGACCCTTGGGAGCAGAAAATTGCCGATCTCTATATTAAAGGAGCGCAAGAATTAGAGGAAAGCAAGCGTAAGCAAATTTATGCAGAAATTCAACAATTAGTCAAAGAAAACTTACCCTATATTTATTTGGTCAATCAACTATCGATGACTGCTGTGCGCGATCACATTCAACCGATTCAGTATTCTGCCCTCGGTGGTGCATTGTGGAATATCGATGAACTCCGGATTGTTGATGAGTAATGAGGGATCAGTAATGAGAAATGAAGAATTACATGCCCTTTTAGAAGCAGTTGCCGGGGGTGAAATGACCCCAGAATTGGCCCTCAATAAACTCAAATACTTTGATTTTGAACCCGTATCCGCAAGCAAACAGGAAGATGAATTTGCTCGCATTGACCATCATCGGGCCCTCAGAACCGGTTTTCCAGAAGTCATATGGGGGCCAGGAAAAACCCCCGATCAAATCGCCCAGATTATGAATACCATGCGTCAAGGGGAACGCATCGTCATGGCAACTCGCATTGAACCGGATGTGTATCATCAATTAGACGAGCGCGTACCCCATCTGATCTACTATCCCATGGCTCGGATCTGTGCGATCGGCAGTCCCCATATTCATCACCCCGGAACCATCGGTATTCTCTCAGCCGGAACCGCCGATTTAGCCGTTGCCGAAGAAGCCGCCATTACCGCCGAACTCTCAGGATTTCATGTTCAACGGCTTTGGGATGTCGGGGTCGCCGGTATTCATCGCCTCCTCAGTAATCGTGCCGTTTTAGACCAAGCCCATGTACTGATTGTAGTCGCCGGCATGGAAGGCGCTCTACCCAGTGTCGTCGCCGGTTTAGTCGGCTCCCCCGTCATTGCCGTACCCACCAGTATCGGTTATGGAGCCAGTTTTAACGGATTAGCCCCCCTGCTCACCATGCTCAACTCCTGTGCCGCAGGCATTGGAGTCGTTAATATCGATAACGGGTTTGGAGCCGCCATCTTAGCCGGTCAAATTCTCCGAACAGGCCAACGGTTAATCAGTAATAAGTAACGAGTAATACAGCACTTTGCTCTGTTATGGAATACAGGGTTGAACGCTCAAAACCTTTTGCAACAAGACTTTTGCCTTTTGCCTCTTGCCTTTTGCCTAGCGCGAAGCGCTGTAAGTAATGAGTAGGGTACTAACTTCCCAACATTTGCAACTGATATAAACTCGCATATAAACCCTTTTGAGCCAATAAAGATTCATGGGTTCCCGTTTCGATTAATGCACCTTGTTTCAACACAAAAATTCGGTCTACATTACGAATCGTCGATAAGCGATGGGCGATAATAATCGCCGTTCGATTGATTAAAAGCTGGTCGAGAGCTTCTTGAACTAACGCTTCCGTTCCCACATCTAAACTAGACGTTGCCTCATCCAACACCAAGATCTTCGGATTGCGAATCGCCACCCGTGCAAAAGCTAACAACTGTTTTTGTCCGCTCGATAAATTCGTGCCCCTTTCCCGTAACTGCGTATCATATCCTTGGGGCAACTCTTCAATAAAGCGGTTAATATTCGTCAATTTGGCCGCATCTTGAATTTGGGACAACGGATAGGATTCACCCAGAGCAATATTACTTTTCACATCCCCAGAAAATAGAAAACCATCCTGTAAAATCACCCCAATATGACGGCGCAGTTCTTGCTGGGGTAAATGGCGAATATCAACGCCATCCACTAAAATTCGCCCATAGGTGGGTTCATACAAACGACACAACAGACGAATCACCGAACTTTTTCCCGCTCCCGTTGGCCCCACCAGGGCAATTTTTTCCCCAGGGCGAATGGTGAAATCTAGATTTTTAATCACAAATTCATCATTTTTGTAGGCAAACCAAACATCCTCAAACCGAATTTCACCAATTTTACCCTCCGAAATATCTAAATCAGAAGCTTGTAAATTTTGACGTTTTTCTGATTCTGGATCTCGGATATCAATGGGCTGGTTGAGCAGTTCATTAATCCGTTCAATAGCAGTAAATCCTGATTGAAACATGGTGAATTTTTCTGCAAACCGGCGCAGAGGGTCGAAAAATCGGGGAGCAAAAAGAATAAATTCTGAGAGGATACCAAACGTCAGTTTATCTTGCAGAATAAGCATTCCGCCTAAACCGAGAACCCCTGCAACGGCAACTAGGGCAATCCATTCTAAGGTAGCAGAAACCGCAGAATCGTAGAAGATAGTCTTATCAATGGCTTCAATAAACCGTTGATTGTTCTTCCGAAACAGTTCTTGATTAAAACGCTCGCGGCGAAAGAGTTGGACAACATCAATACCAATAATATTCTCTTGGAATTGGGCATTGAGCTTAGATAACTCTTCCCTAGCCAGATAATTGGAGGTTCGATATTGCTGTTGAAAGTAAATAATCAGTAAAGTGACGGGAACCAGCAGGGCAATTAAGAGAAGGGCTAGTTGCCATTGTTGGCGAAACATGACCACGCCAATCACCACAATAGAGACAATATCATTAATAATCCCGATCGCCCCCGTGGAAAAGACCTCTCCCAGGGCTTCCACGTCATTGGTTAACCGGGTAATCAGGCTACCCACAGGGGTGCGATCGAAAAATTTCACCGCCAACGCAGTCACATGGTCAAATAAATCATTGCGTATATCTGCCGTTAACTGTTGCCCGACCTTTTGAATCATAAACCCTTGTAGCCCAGCAAACAGGAGCCGAAAGAGAATCGTGAAGAGAAGTAAACCGCCTAACAGATTAATACTGGCAGACACCGATAAGGAATCTAAAATATCCCAAGTGGGTTCACTCTTGAGTTTAGAAACCGCTTGCCCAACAATCAAAGGCTGAACCGCACCAGCCAAGGATAGGGGCAACAATAAAATTAAGGAGACCGTCAGTAATTTTCCATGGCGACGGGCATAGGGAACCAGGCGCATTAAAAGCTGCCAGTCATTCTGTTTACGGCGAGGGTTTTGTGCAGGAGAGGAGGAAGGCATAGATTATATGAATTAAAAATTAAAAATTTTCATGTCAGCGACAACAGAAAAAATCATATCAAATCCGGTAAAAGGGTATACAGCAGTTTTCGATGCTATGGGGTACATTTGAAGCGCCCTCAATCCGCCCTTAGACAACACTCAGATGGACTTTCTTACTCATTACTCATTACTTAACAGCGCAAAGCGCTGTAACTAGCGGGACAGATGTCCTCACTCCCTCAATCCTTTCATATTACTGGAGTGGGAGCATCTTGCTCCCTAGGTTTTTAATTAGAGTATTCAAACCTCCCCTCGAAGAGAGCTTTAGAGAGAGGGCAAGAAAATAGTATAACCCTTAGCTCAGGAAGGGACGAGCTAAAACAAATGCCGAAATCGACTTAGCATCGACTTGCTCCCCGTCTAAAATCGCTTGTTGTAAGTCTTCGGGAGTCATTAACACAGTCTCTATATCTTCATCTTCATCTTGCTGGGGAGGATTGGGTAAGGGTTCGAGATCTTGGGCTAAAAAAGCATAAATAATTTCATCAGAATAGCCAGGAGCAAGGAAAAATTGTCCGAGTTTACGCCATTGATGACTACGATAACCGGTTTCTTCTTCAATTTCCCGTTTAATGGTTTCGGCGGGATCTTCATGGGGTTCTACGGTTCCAGCCGGAAATTCGAGTAACCGTCCCTGTGCAGCAAAGCGATATTGACGCACAAGAACTAATTTTCCGTCTGGGGTGACGGGTACAGCTAGAGCGCCTCCGGGATGATGGATGCATTCCCAGTCGCCAACCACTCCATTGGGAAGGCGCAAGGTTGCTCCCTCGAAGCTGAATTTACGTCCTTGGTAGAAGAAGCGTTGTTTGAGTTTTTCGGCGGGTTCGGGTTGAAAGGGCATGGTTTGGCCTGTGGTTCGAGTCTGTTTCAAACCTTGCCACAGTCTTAGGCAAAAGGCAAAAGGCAAGGGGGGGATGTTCTCGGCCCTTACTCAGGACGTTCTTATGCTCATATGAAGCCTGGATTACGGGGTACTCGGATAGCTTGGAAGAATAGACTTCTGGTACAAGTCAGAGGATAGCGCATAGATGGGCAGGAGCATCAGCCATTGGTTTAACTTCGATCGCTCTATACCCTGCCCACCCTACAACTTGGGGGCTAAGATCTCAAAGGTCATCAAGCTCTTCACTCTTTATCCATCATACGGGAATGGGGAAATGGGGAGATGACTGATTAAGGTTCTGGTTTAGAATAAGGGGAATTTGGCTCACCCAGACAATGTAGCAGGTATCATGATGATCGCCTTAAGTGAAGAACAAACCCAAGTGTTAACGTTGCTAGTCAAACAAGGACGGTATGCTTCACTGCAAGAGGCCCTGGATGCGGCCTTAATACTTCTGGTTGATGAAACTGAATTAGAAGAACCAGAGAACAATTCCCAATACTTACAATGGTTAGAACACACTCGACAAAAGCTAGAAGAAGGATTGGAGCAGTCAAAACGAGGGGACGTATTAGATGGAGAAACCGTTATTGCTCAACTTCGACAGAAAGTCTTATCAGCTAGAGAGCAGGAACAATGAGCCGTTTAAGAATTACGGTTGGGGCAAGTCAGGATTTAGAAGAAATTTCTAATTATTTTTTGGAAAAGAGTGTAGATGCAGGCGATCGCTTTGTTGAGGGGTTCCATCGCAAATGCCAGCAATTGAGTAAGTTTCCCTATTCTGGACGTTCTTACGCTCATATGAAGCCCGGATTACGGGGTACTCCGTTGATGGGGTACATCATCTTCTATCGAGTGATGGAAGACGGTATTGAAATCGTGCGTGTGATTAGTGGTTATCGTAATTTGTCGGATAGCTTGGAAGAATAGATTTCGATCGCTCTATACCCTGCCCACCCTACAACTCACATTTCAAAGGATACGGGAGATCTGCCCTTCGACTCCGCTCAGGGCACAGGGAGACCGGAATTATGAGAATTATGTTAAATAATATCAAATTGTTACGAAATTTACAGTTTTTTGATTTTCTTTATAATTCTGAGCTAGTGTAGAGCTATAAGGTTGAATTAACACCATGCATAAGAGGTAAACTCTGATGATGAACACCTCAGTTAAGATGCCCCAGCCTCCAACTCCGGCCCATATTTGCCCTATGGATCGCACCTGTAGTTACTTACAGCAAGCCGGTTCTGAACTTAATATCGATCCGGGTATTCTGGTGGTTTTGGAAAATCCCCGTAAAGTCGTCACGGTTTCGATTCCCGTTAAGCTTGATACCGGAGTAGTAGAAGTTTTAGCCGGACACCGAGTCCAACATTGCGATGTTCTCGGCCCTTACAAAGGAGGAACGCGCTATCATCCCTCCGTCACCTTGCAGGAAGTCTCATCTTTGGCCATGCTGATGACCTGGAAATGTGCCTTACTGGGGATTCCCTACGGCGGAGCTAAAGGCGGTATTGCCATTGACCCGAATCAATATAGCGTGGGTGAGCTAGAGCGCATTACCCGCCGCTATACCAGCGAACTGATTAAGGATATTGGCCCGGCTGTTGATATTCCGGCTCCCGATATGGGGACTTCGGCGCGGGAAATGGCTTGGATGATGGATACCTATTCCATGAATGTCGGTCATGCGGTTCCCGGAATTGTCACGGGTAAACCCTTGTCTGTAGGCGGTTCCAAGGGACGACAACAGGCAACTGGTCGAGGGGTGATGATTGTGGTGCGGGAAGCTTTGGCGCAACAGGGGAAACCCTTGGCGGGTGCTTCTGTGGTCATTCAAGGCTTCGGTAATGTGGGTAGTGCGGCTGCTCTGTTACTCCATGAAGCAGGCGCTAAAGTGTTAGCAGTTTCTAATGTTTCCGGTGGCGTGTTTGCCGAAAATGGCTTAGATATTCCCGCTTTGTATCAGCATGTGGTTGAACATCATCAGCCGATGGGTAACTTCCCCGGTGGCGAACTCATTACTAATGAGGAACTGTTAACTTTGCCTTGTGATGTCTTAATTCCAGCAGCTCTGGAAAATCAGATTACGGAAGACAATGCGGCTCAGATTCAAGCGCAAATTGTGGCAGAAGCGGCAAATGGGCCGGTGACGCTGGTTGCAGATCAACTGTTGCAAAGTCGCGGTATTACGGTTTTACCGGATATTTTGGCTAATGCCGGTGGTGTGGTGGTCAGCTATCTGGAATGGGTACAAGGCCAGTCCTATGTATTTTGGGATGAGGAACGGGTAAACCAGGAGATGGAAGGCTTGATGGTACGGGCGTATCATCGGGTTTATGAAGAGTCTCAAAACCGGGGAATTCCGTTACGGTTGGCGGCGTATACGTTGGGTGTGGGTCGTGTGGCTCAGGCTTTGAGCGATCGCGGTTTATATCCGTAATTGAGTTTGGTTTTTCTGTTACAAATCAGCAACATTCTCTTGTCTCATTGACAATTTGTTTGCTAGAATTGAGATAATCCATTTTGAAATTGCTTTTTAACATTCAGGGATCAATTTTTAAGTCCCTTTTATCCCATTCTATTTTCAGGTAAAGATTCCCGGTAGAGGTGGCACTGCTTCCCACTCTCTACCCCCCTTAATTCATTTTTGGAATCTTTATCTCTTTGATTCAATTTACCTCTTTGATTCGATAGGCGAAGATCCCCCCAACCCCCCTTAAAAAGGGGGGCAGCGAAAGTCCCCCTTTTTAAGGGGAGGCAATAAAAGTCCCCCTTTTTAAGGGGAGGCAGCGAAAGTCCCCCTTTTTAAGGGGAGGCAGCGAAAGTCCCCCTTTTTAAGGGGGGGGCAATAAAAGTCCCCCTTTTTAAGGGGGATTTAGGGGGATCGATATGTGTCGCAGAGCAGAGCAACGTGCTGTAACTGTTGCCTGTTGCCTGTTGCCTTTTGCCTCTATTATTCCAGTTTTTGGAGAGATCAAAAAAATGTTAAAAACTGTTGCTTTAACAAATGCTTATACCCAAGAAGCTAAAGCCAAGGCTTTGGTATTGTGGAAACAAAATGCCTTGATCCTGTGGTTCGATCAAGTCGGTTTAAATGATATTGGTTTAGTTGGCGGTAAAAATGCGTCGTTAGGAGAACTGATCGGTCAGTTAACGCCCAAAGGGATTAATGTGCCCCAAGGATTTGCCATTACAGCTCATGCTTACCGTTATTTTATCTCGTCGGCGGGGTTAGAGCCGCAACTGCGGGAACTGTTGACGGATTTGGATGTGGAGAATGGGCCATTGTTGCGTCAGCGAGCAGCTAAGGCGCGATCGCTCATTCTCAATACTAAATTCCCGAAAGACATCGAAATGGCGATCGCCGTTGCCTATCAGCGCTTAGGAGAACTCTACGGCAAAGATCCCGATGTGGCAGTGCGCTCTTCAGCCACCGCAGAAGATTTACCCGATGCCAGTTTTGCCGGTCAACAGGACACCTATCTGAATATTTCTGGCTTAAATGAGGTCATTAAAGCGGTTCATCGCTGCTTTGCGTCCCTGTTCACCGATCGCGCCATTTCCTATCGCACCCATAAAGGCTTTGACCATTTTGAGGTCGCCCTCTCTGTAGGCGTGCAAAAAATGGTACGCTCTGACCTGGCGACTTCCGGGGTGATGTTTTCCATCGACCCAGAAACGGGATTTAAGAACACCGCTCTGATTACGGCTGCCTATGGGTTAGGAGAAACCGTGGTGCAAGGATCGGTAAACCCGGATGAATATCTGGTGTTTAAACCCACATTGCGCGAAGGGTTCAAGCCGATTTTGCAGAAACGTCTGGGTCGTAAGGCGATTAAAATGGTCTATCGTCAGGATGGCAACCATGCGACGAAAATTGTTCCGGTTCCGTGGATGCGTCAACAGCAGTTTGCCCTGACGGATGAGGAGATTCTCAAGTTAGGGGATTGGGCCGTGATGATTGAGGATCATTATTCCCAATTGCGGCAAACCTATACGCCGATGGACATTGAATGGGCCAAAGATGGGAAAACCGGGCAGTTGTTTATTGTGCAAGCGCGGCCGGAAACGGTGCAGTCCCAGAAGTCGAGCCAGGTGTTGCGCCATTATCAATTGAAAGAGGCGGGAGAGCTATTGGTGCAAGGTCGAGCAGTGGGAGAGGCGATCGCCTCCGGCCCCGCACGGGTGATTCTGGATGTGTCGCAAATCGATCAATTCCAGTCCGGGGAAGTGCTGGTTACCCATCGCACCGATCCCGATTGGGAGCCAATCATGAAGAAAGCGAGCGCGATCGTCACTAATACCGGGGGACGCACCTGCCACGCCGCCATTATTGCCAGAGAAATGGGGATTCCGGCCGTTGTCGGGTGTGAAAAAGCGACCGAGCGGTTGAGCAATGGTCAAGAAATTACCGTCTCCTGTGCCGAAGGGGAACAGGGCAATGTTTACGCTGGTTTGTTACCCTTTGAAGTGCAGGAAACGGTGTTAAATGATTTACCTCGAACTCGCACGCAGATTCTCATGAATGTGGGCAACCCAGAGGAGGCATTCCGGTTATCAGCCATACCCTGTGATGGAGTCGGTTTAGCTCGTCTAGAGTTCATTATTGCCAATCAAATCAAGACCCATCCCTTGGCGCTCCTTCACTTTGACGACCTCGAAGATGCGGATGTGAAGGTCGAGATTGAGGAACTTACAGCCCATTATCCCTATAAACCCGATTTCTTTGTGGATCGGTTAGCCTATGGTATGGGGGCGATCGCAGCCGCATTTTATCCCCATCCCGTCATTATCCGCCTTTCCGACTTCAAGAGCAACGAATACGCCAATCTTTTAGGCGGTCGTCAATTTGAACCGCAGGAAGAAAACCCCATGATTGGCTGGCGCGGAGCCTCCCGCTATTACGACCCCCAATATCGGGAAGCCTTTGCCCTAGAATGCCAAGCCTTAAAACGGGTTCGCGATGACATGGGATTAGTCAATGCTATCCCCATGATTCCCTTCTGTCGGACTCCAGAAGAAGGGCGCAAAGTGTTAGTAGAAATGGCGAAACATGGACTGAAACGGGGTAAACATGGCTTGCAAGTTTATGTGATGTGCGAGTTACCCAGCAACGTGATTTTAGCCTCTGAATTTGCCCAAGTCTTTGATGGTTTTTCCATTGGTTCCAACGATTTAACCCAACTGACATTAGGCTTAGACCGAGATTCCGGGTTAGTTGCGCCCTTATTTGACGAACGCAATGAAGCCGTTAAACGGATGGTAAAAATGGCCATTGAAACCGCAAAAGCCGAAGGTCGAAAAATCGGCATCTGCGGTCAAGCACCGAGTGATTATCCAGAGTTCGCCCGCTTTTTAGTCGAGTTAGGCATTGATTCAATCAGTTTGAATCCGGATTCAGTGTTGAAGACGATGTTGGACATTGCCGAACTGGAGCGCGGATAATTTCGCAGGTTTACCCATGGTGGGGGCGGGTTAATGCATTATTACCAATTTTTGTAGGGGCAGGTTTAACCCCAATCTAGAACACCCACCCATCAATTCCCTAAACCTTCCCCCACCCATGTCTAGAAACCCGGTTTCTTGAAGAAACCGGGTTTCTGGTCTTCGCCGGAATCAATCAATTGCCGGTATGGTTGGGATGGGCGGGTTTACGACATTGATATGATGTCCGGTGAATCAGTTGTCATTGCGACCGGAGGGAAGCAATCGCCAAGACTAGCGAGATGGCAGAGATTGCTTCACTTCACTGCGTTCCGTTCGCGCTTCGCGCAAGCTTCCCTAACGCAATGACTTAATTAGGGTTGATTAAGCGGACTTGATAGGATTGGTGTGTGTCCTAAAATGTGGATAAACCCGCCCCTACTTTTTCTTGTTCGATTCTATCAAATCAACATATTTTTGATACCATTCTGGATAATCATCTTTCACCCATTTGGGTAGCGTCTCTAAACTATCAGGATTATCACCTAATTGGCGGCCCAAGGGATCAAGAATATCCTCAATTTCCTTAACCAGATCAAAAATAAAGATATCGCAAGGATTTCCGTCTTTATCTACATTTGATTTTCTCACATTAAAATCCAAATCTAAAAAATCTTCAACGACACTATTGACATCATCTCCCATCCCTAATAAAAGAACTTTCAACTCAGTTTCATCATTCAGATCTTTGCAGGTTTTTTGTAGCAAAGAAGCAAACTCTTCTCGGTCATCCAGCTGTCTTTGACGTTGAATATACTCTTGCAAAGCTGCTTCAATTAGTTCCGTAGGTGTAGGATAGTTACTTAAATCGAGAGCTTCTTGCAGTAGTTTTGGATTAATTTCAATTAAAGTTCCTAGGTTATTCTTTTCCATCCGTTCATTTATACTTTTATTAACCCTAACCATATTATAGCAAACCTAAATGAGTTATGTAATGGCCGCCCCTCATCCCCCTACCCCCTTCTCCCGCAGGAGAAGGGGAAAAGTCCCTCTCTCGTGGGAGAGGGATTTAGGGAGAGGGCATTTCCACTTGCACAACTCATTGAGACTAGCTATAGCATTAAACCATAGGTCTCTCCTAACTCAATGGATTGATACTATGGTAAACTAAAATACTCGTGTGGCGATATACCTAGGGCAATTTTCAGAGCGATCGCCCCTAACCCCCCCCAATCAACCCCCATTCTCTGAGCTTATTCCCTATTCCCTAGCGCGAAGCGCTATAGATCCCCTTCAATCACAACCAACGCCTCCTAATTTGCCGATGTTTTGGGCGCACCTACGACGGCTATGCACTTCAGACCAGAGGTCTGGATACTCCAGATAGGGATTCATTCCAGGGAATGGGGAAGGCATGGGAATTTTATCTTATTTCTTCACGTATGATAAACGGCGTGATGGCCAATGATAGTCTTAAGCCCTGTAGGGGCGGGTTATACCCAAATCTAGAACACCCACAGGCCCCTACAGTTGAACTGGGTACTATACTAATTAGGTTTGCTATAGGTTTTCTTAAAATTCCCCATTTATAAGGCCTATCTTATCGGTAAATAGACAGGTAACGTCCCAAACCCATACCCAGTTTTAATTTTTAATTCTTAATTTGATCCACTCTTTCCAACCCGATCCCGTTTTCCCCGTCATCACCCACAAAATCGACCTCGCCCCATCACGCACCACCTTCTCCATCGGTTCCGGTTCCCGTCCCGACGGCACAGATAACGGTTTATACTCAATTCCCCGACTGCCAAACACAATTTGACCAATCACCTGAGCGCGGCGCATATGATCGTCTGAAGTAATTAGATAAACGCTGTCAATCCCCCTAGACTTAAACTCATCCACCAAAGTGGTGAAATTCGTCACCGTATCCACCGCTTCATAATCTAAATGGAGCCGCTCCAAACTAATCCCCGCTTCCATAAATAACCATTGAGCGTATTCAGGATTACTCCCCCCAGAAATCCAGATCTCTAAATGCCCATGTTGGCGAGCAAAATCAGCCGCGAACTGTTCCCGCACCACCGAACCCCCTAAGACTAAAATCGCGTCAGGTTGCTGGAAATGACTCTTAATGACTTTGTAACTCAACGAGAATATCGCTAACAACAGAGCTAATTTCCAAAACCACTTTTTCCTCTGACGACGGGGTTTAAACATAGACGGGGAAACTGAAACAGGGTTATTCATTGGGGCAGCTTTCTCGATTCCACTCAATTTAAACAGAACCGTATAAATCCTACCCATTGGGCAATGGAAGTGCAACCCTACGCGATCGCCATCTGTTGTTCGCTCCCCCTATCCCCCTATTCCCCCATCCCCCCATCCATCAGGATGAGCCTCCAGTTCACACCGATAATGATAATTGGTGCAGTACGCCACGATACAATAAACCCATAAACTTAAATCTTGCTTTAGTTTACGCTTGTCTGATTAAACGTCCTTTAATATTCTTAACTGTGAATCCAACCCTTTATCAACTCAATATCCGCCTGCGACTCCACGATCTTTCCCAAGAATTAAACCGTCCGACAACTCTAAACGACATCCCCGACAGTGAACTCGATCGCTGGGCACAACTCGGATTTGACTGGATTTATGCCCTAGGCATCTGGGAAACGGGAACCATCGGCCCGCAAGTGTCGCGCACCAACCCCGAATGGGTGAGGGAGTACAAAGAACTCCTACCCGATCTCACCGAGAGCGACATTTGTGGATCTTGTTTTGCCATCAAAGCCTATCAACTGCATCCCAACTTTGGAGAGGCCTCTGCACTGCAAGAATTTCGCGATCGCCTGCACCAACGAGGACTCAAACTCCTCCTCGATTTTGTCCCCAACCATACCGCCCCCGATCATCCCTGGGTACAAGAGCATCCCAACTTCTACATCCAAGGAACCCCAGAAGACCGGCAACAGGAACCCCAAAACTACATGGAAATTCCCCACCACGGGATTTTTGCCCATGGACGAGACCCCTACTTCTCTGGTTGGCCCGATACCCTACAACTCAACTATGGCAACCCAGCCCTATTAAGCGCCATGAAAACCGAATTACTCCACATTGCCCAACTCTGCGATGGAGTCCGGTGTGACATGGCCATGCTCATCTTGCCCGACATTTTTCGCCGCACCTGGGGCATTATCGCCCACTCCTTTTGGCCCCCAGCCATTCGGGAAGTGAAACAACAGCACCCCGACTTTACCTTCATGGCAGAAGTCTATTGGGGCTTAGAATGGACACTGCAACAGCAAGGCTTTGACTATACCTACGACAAACGTCTCTACGATCGCCTCCACAGCCAACGAGCTTCTCCCGTGCGCGAACATTTCAGCGCCTCCATCGACTATCAACAGCGCTCCGTCCGCTTCCTAGAAAATCATGATGAACCCCGCGCTGCCGGTACATTTCCCTTCGGTAGCCATCAAGCCGCCGCTCTGCTCACCTATCTCTGTCCAGGATTAAGATTTTTCCACCATGGGCAACTGCAAGGATGGACACAAAAAGTCTCCATCCATCTCTGTCGCAGTGGCAAACAAACCCCCAATCCTGCCTTAGAACGCTTCTACGAGCAACTGCTACAAACCTTATCTCATCCCGTACTACGTGAAGGCAACTGGCAACTCCTGGATTGCTTGCCAGCCTGGGAATATAACGGCACTTCAGCTAATTTTATTGCCTTTGGCTGGCACACAGAACCCCAAGAACGGGTGCTAGTAGTCGTCAATTATGCCCCCTATCCCGGACAATGTTATGTCCATCTTCCCTGGAATTGGCAACCCATTTCCTACACACTCCAAGATTTAATCAGTTCCGCCCATTATGAACGGCAAGGCCAGGAGTTATCCACCCAAGGACTCTATTTAGATATTCCCGCCTGGAAAGGTCATGTTTTTGCGATTTCGGCGATCGCCTAGACTCGATTCTCGTCAAAATTTAATAAGTCCTTGATTTCAACTTAATCCTGACTTAATCCCATTCTAGTATCTCTCTCAATAGGGTAAAATACGAATAAATCCCCCAACTCACCCAGCCCACCTCTTTACATCAGGTGAGATAGGGGGTTTCCTTTCCTGTGCTGACTTACCTCCTATTCATAATGCCTAAATCCAAAAAATCCACCCCCACCATTAATCTCGCAGATCCCCAATACTACTTTAATCGAGAACTCAGTTGGCTAGAATTTAACAAACGAGTATTACATGAAGCCTTTGATCCGAGAACTCCCTTATTAGAATGCTTGAAATTTCTCGGCATTTTTAGCAGCAATCTTGATGAATTCTTCATGGTTCGAGTTGCAGGATTGAAAAAACAAGTGGAAGCACAAGTTCATCGATTGACAGCCGATGGCCGTACCCCAGAACAACAACTGCTAGAAATTAGCCAACAATTGCATCCCACCGTACAAAAACAACATCAACATTTTCACCAAACTCTTAAGCCCAAGCTAATTGAAGAAGGAATTTATTTAGTTGATTATATCGATCTGACCCCAGAACAACGTCTCTATTATCAAGAGTATTTTGAAAAGCAAATTTTCCCCATTTTAACTCCTCTAGCTGTCGATCCCAGCCATCCGTTTCCCTATATTTCCAATCGCAGCCTCAATTTAGCCGTTCTTGTTAACGATCCAGAAACCAATGAAGATCATTTTGCCAGGGTCAAAGTGCCGAGAACATTGGCTCGGTTTTTAGAATTACCTTCTGAGTTATATAATCCTTCCGACGATCGCGCTAAAATTCGTTGGATGGGGGTTCCCTTAGAACAAATTATTGCCCATAATCTGGAACCATTATTCCCCGGCATGAACATCCAAGAGTATTATCCCTTCCGGATTACTCGCAATGCCGATCTATCCGTGCAAGAAGATGAAGCCGACGATTTGCTTTTAGCCATTGAACAAGAATTGCGTAAACGTCGCATTGGTGGGTTGGTCGTGCGTATGGAAATCATGGTGAATACGCCCCCTAAGATTCGTGAGATGTTAATCCGGGAAATGTTCTTAAAAGAAGAAGATGTTTATGAGGTGGAAGGATTAGTCGGTTTAGGAGATTTGATGAGCTTGATGGCTCTGCCTCTCCCCCATCTTAAAGATCCAGAATGGTCGCCTAGAATCCCTCATCATCTTCATACCTTACGAGAGCTACAAAGCGATCCATTTTCTCTGGAACAAGAAGAGGGTCAAAGCATTTTTGAGTTAATTCGCGAGCGGGATTTGTTTTTCCATCATCCCTATGAGTCTTTTAGTTCTACGGTACAACGGTTTATTACGGAAGCAGCCCACGATCCGAAAGTGGTGGCGATTAAAATGACGTTGTATCGAACGTCTGGAGATTCTCCCATTGTGAAGGCTTTGATTGCGGCGGCAGAAAATCGGAAGCAAGTGGTGGCCTTGGTGGAATTAAAGGCTCGATTTGATGAGGAGAATAATATTCAATGGGCCAGAACCTTGGAGAGTGCTGGGGTGCATGTGGTATATGGGTTGGTGGGATTGAAAACCCATACGAAGGTGGTGTTGGTGGTACGCCGAGATTCGGATCGGATGCGCCGTTATGTGCATATTGGTACGGGAAACTATAATCCAAAAACGGCTAAGTTATATACAGATTTGGGGATTTTGTCCTGTAGGGATGAGTTAGGGGCAGATTTGACGGATTTGTTTAATTTTTTGACCGGATATTCTCGACAACGGTCTTATCGCAAGTTATTGGTGGCTCCGGTGAATTTGCGATCGCGGATGATGGAGTTGATCGAGCGGGAAATCGAACATGCTCGCAATGGCCACCATGCTCGAATTGTGGCGAAAATGAACTCTCTGGTCGATCCTAAAATTATTGCAGCGCTCTATAAAGCGTCTCAGGCGGGTGTACAAATCGACCTAATTATACGGGGAATTTGTTGTTTGCGCCCCGGAATCCCAGGGGTGAGCGATCGCATTCGGGTGATTAGTATTGTCGGTCGCTTCTTAGAACATGCTCGGATCTTCTACTTCCACAACCAAGGCGCTGAAGAGTCCTATATTGGTAGTGCAGATTGGATGCCGCGCAACCTCGACCGACGGGTAGAAGCCATTACCCCTATCGACGATCCAGAGATCCAAAAAGATGTACAAGAAATTCTCGGCGTTATGCTTGCTGATAACCGCCATGCTTGGGAACTTCAGCCTGATGGGACTTATCTCCAACTCAGTCCTCCTGATAATGCTGAAGCTCAAAGTTCGCAAGATATTTTTATGCAAATGTCTGAAATTGGCCGAAAAGGGGCCTTACATGGCCTTTAAAACTTAAAAACTTAGGTCTCGGTTGCTTTCTGGTGACGAACCCCGTTAGATCCCTAGGATGACTTCAATTTTTTTTGACATCAAAAGTCCGTCTAATGGGGAGGAGAGTAACCACTCACTTCTTATCAATCAATGCTGTCAAATGACTAATGACGCGACCCCAGCCATCAAGGCCACAATCAAGACGATTACAGTCTTGTAGAGCTGTAGGGTTTGTAAGTCCAGAGAGGAAGATAAAGACGATTGGGGCATCGTCGATTCCGGTAGACTGTTTTCTTCAGAACTCTTTACAGAAGGTAGAGCGCGTTCATATTGTATGCCGCGATAACGGAAATTCATCGCTGTTGCCTCTTGAAACTCTAAAATAGTGATGGAATTTGAAAAGCTTAGGTGTTGCTTGAGCCTTTCCGAGCCAATCGGAAACTCGGTTTTAGAGCATCCGATCGTAACATTTTTAATAGGTCTTCAAATGAGTTTACCTTGGGGTCACCTGAATTTAAAGAACTATTAAAACTTATTTGTCCTATTATAGTTTATTTATGTATCTAGGGCAACTTTTTCAGTGAAATTTTCTAGGCTTTGCATAGTAGAAATGTGAAGTGTACAAGTAGGATTAAGGATGGAAGGATGTCAGACGCAGATGTGGTGGTCATTGGTAGTGGAATTGGGGGGTTAGTGGCGGGGGCCCTGCTGGCTTACTATGGCAAACGGGTAATTGTGTGTGAAAGTCATGGAGTAGCTGGAGGAGCGGCCCATGGGTTTGTCCGCCAAGGGTTTCGGTTTGATACGGGGCCGTCTTTTTATTGTGGCTTGGGCGATCGCCATTCCCTCAATCCTCTGTGCCAAGTGCTAAAGATTTTGGGCGAACCGGTGGAGGCGATCGCCTATAACCCCTTGGGCCATTATCATTTCCCGGATGCTACCTTACCTATATATTGTCAGAGCGATCGCTATCAAGAAGCCTTAGCCCAAATTACTCCCCAAGGAGCCAAGGAACTGCTCGCCTTTCAAAAACCGCTTCTGGATCTCTACAACGCGCTCAGTCAGATTCCCACAATTGCTCTACGCTCTGACTGGAAACTGCTCCCCATTTTAGCAACTCGGTATTTACCTGCCTTGTTGCAACTACTCCCCCATCTAGGCCTCATTAATGGTTCTGCGGGCCAGATCTTACAGAGTACCGTTCGAGATCCTTGGGTCAAACGGTTGATCGATCTTGAATGCTTTTTACTTTCTGGTCTCAAAGCTGAGGGAACCGTAGCACCTGAAGTGGCCTTTATGTTGGGGGAGCGCGATCGCTCCGTGGTAGATTATCCCCTTGGCGGTAGTGAAGCCATTATTAATGCCCTCGTGAGAGGATTAACCCGATGGGGTGGCCAACTGAGACTAGGGACTCATGTGGAAAAAATCCTGATCGAGCAAGGACGAGTAGCAGGGGTGCAGTTACGACGCAACGAAACACTAACTGCCCCCATTGTCATTTCTAATGCCACCCTTTGGGATACTTATACTCACCTCCTCTCCCCAGACGATCTGCCCAGTCACTATCGCCAGCAACAGTTATCCACGCCTGCGGTAGAGAGCTTTATGCACCTACATCTCGGCATTCGCGCTGATGGCTTAGAGGGGTTAACCGGCCATCATGTGGTCGTCCATTCTGAAGAGATTGATATTACCACCCCCGGCAATACCTGTATGATTTCCATTCCTTCTGTCTGGGATAAAAGTCTGGCCCCAGAAGGCCATCATTGTCTTCATGCCTATACCTTAGAACCCTTTGCCGGATGGAATCGAAATCAAGAGTATGGCGATCGCAAATTCGTCAAATCCCAACCCCTCTATCGAGCTGTAGAGCGAGTGATTCCCGATATCCGAGAGCGCATCGTTTTAGAGCTGGTGGGTACTCCCCTGACTCACTCCCACTATCTGCGTCGCTATCAGGGAACCTATGGGCCGGCGATCTCCCCCGGACAAGGAACCTGGCCCAGTTGCCATACGCCAATTCCGGGATTATACCGAGTCGGTGATAGTACCCTACCGGGAATTGGGGTTCCTGCGGTTGCGGCTTCGGGGATTTTATGTGCAAATACCCTAGTTCCTCCCAAAATTGTTCTAGAATTACTCAATCAACATCAGTAAATTCACGTTATATTCCATAAACAATATTTCTAGAGCGATCTGACTCCCGTAGGGGGTGATACCCTTATCCCCATTTTTCTTTTCTCGTAAGATACTGACCAGTAGGAGCGTATTTAATCTATGAAATCCTAGCGCTCAACGATGAATCCTCATGTGAAAATCAGTATAAAAAATGAGAAAAGCTATGACGAAAACATTAATGAGCCAAAACTACGCCCAAAAAGCCGAGCGCTGTGTGGAAGAAGGGAACTATGTAGAGGCGATCGGTCATTTTGACCGCGCTCTGATCTTCGATCCGCAAAACATCGACCTTTGGATTCAGCGAGGATGCGCTTGTACCCATCTCCACCACTATCAAAAAGCCCTCTGGAGTTTTGAAGAAGCTTTGAGTCTCAATCCTCAAGACTCAACCCTGCAACTGTTTCGGGGCGTATGTCTCCATCATTTGCAACAATACAACCAAGCTTATCAAAGTTATAACCAAGTCCTGGGCAAAACTTCCAATCACCCCTTCACTTGGGTGCGCCAAAAAATCAATCAACTGTTCGCCACTGGGGATGAGCAGATCTCTCTGTTTTCCTAAACTGGCTTAAACAGGCTAATTTATAGAGAATTCTGGCTCCCACATTGCCATCCCACTGATCTCCAGTATCACCTGGAGCAACTTCGCAGACATCAAATCCAATAATGGTTTTGCCTGCTTGAACCAAAGATCGCATTAAATAAATGGCTTCATTAAACTCTAATCCCCCTGGTACAGGTGTGCCCGTATGGGGGCAATAAGTAGGATTCAAGCCGTCAATATCAAAGCTAATATAAACCCGATCCGGTAAATGAGAGATGATTTTCCGGCATTGAGTTGCCCAAGGAATACCTTGATAGGCGTTAGCTTTGAGCTGCCAATCATCAAAGGCAACAATGCGGCGATCGCCCCCTACCCGCTCCATTTCTGCCTCGCATACATCCCGAATGCCCACCTGAACCAAGCGACTAACCTGGGGAATCTTCAGAGCATTATCCATAATTGAAGCATGAGAATAAATAAATCCCTCATAGGCTTGACGGAGATCGGCATGGGCATCAATTTGTAAAATGCCATAGTCTTGATACTGCTGACCCAGAGCCTGCATTAATCCCAGAGGCGCACTATGATCGCCTCCGACAACTGCCACGAGCTTCCCTTGCTCTAGATAGTTTTGGCTTTGGGTATAAACCCAATCATTGAGATCCGCAGAGGCTTGATTAACCTGAGCTAAGGAGGGAGCGATCGCCGGATCGTCACTTTTCCCCCCTGCTTCCAGATGCTCAATAATCTGCTTGGCGATCGCCCGCATTCGGCCATTTTCGGCTAAAATCTCCCCATCAATCCCTAGAGTCCCCAACGGAATCTTCCAAGCCTTCGGCACATCAAAATCATACCAATCCAACTGTACCGAAGCCTCTAAAATCGCTTGTGGCCCCTGGGCCGCTCCTTCTCCATAAGAAGTCGTCACATCCCAAGGAACCGGCAAAAACACAACTTCCGCCTCCTCCAGCGAATAGGGTAAACCAAAGAAACACCCATTCGGCACACTAATCCCATTCGGATCGCAATATTCCCAATCAACACCTTTAGAGGACATCCCTAACCCCCACTTTTCCTGTCATTACCTATGTCTGATTCCCCATTCCCCATTCCCCATTCCCCATTCCCCATTCCCTATTCCCTATACAATCATCGTCCTAACCTCTGAGAAATCAACCGAAACACAGACATAATCAACCCTAAACCCGCTCCCACACAAATGGGAACAATTAAAAGTACATCTAAAGGCTGGCTTCCCCGAAGCGGGGGTACAAATAACAAGATCCCCCAAGAAATCACAGCTAAAATCGCCAAATCCACCCGTTCAATCCAACGGCGAAATTGGGCATAAACCAATCCTCCCATCACCGCCCCCCAAAGGCCCATACTAATCCCATTTACCCCCAATAGATTGGTGAACCCCAAGGCCAAAACCACCGACTCAAATCCCGTAAACGTAGAGATCATCAACAATTCTGGAGTCGAAAAACTAGAAGTCATTGCCATCGGTTTCGCCGGAGTTGGGGGCGGAGTTGCGACCGCAGGAGACCCAGAAGGCTGAAGAGTCGTTGATGGACTCATCCCTTGAACGGACTGGGGACGCAGGTTCTCTAAAACCTCATTGGCACTGGCAAACCGTTGATAGGGAGACAGAGCCAGCATTTTATCTAAAACTGAAGCTAAGGGTTCAGATAAATCAATTTCCGATCGCCACTTCCAGCGATTATTATAAGAATCATATAATTCCTGAGAACTCTTCTGGGTTAACAGAGTCAAGCAACTCACCGCCAGAGCATACAAATCTGTAGAGGGGTAAACTTCTCCCCCCGCCATTTGTTCTGGAGGTGCAAACCCTTGGGAATAGATCTCCGTAGAGCGGCCGCCTGAGCCTTGGCTAACCTGCTTAACCGCACCAAAATCGAGCAACACCAATCGCCCCTTCTTATCCCGCATAATATTCGAGGGTTTAATATCCCGATGGATGGCATGGCGATCGTGAACAAATTGCAAAACCGGTAAAATTTGGCGCAATAGAGACAGGATATCTTGCTCCGAAAAAGGGCCCGTATATTCCAACTCTTCCTCTAAATTTTGTCCATCAATCCATTCCTGAACCAGATAAAAAAACTGGTTTTCCGCCTCTTGAGCCGAAGACGGAACCAACAAGGGAAAAAAAGCATAAAGCCGAGGAATTTGGGGATGTTCGTTCCCCAACTCCTCCAGCACCAAAGCCTCCTGCTCAAAATGCTGTTGAGCGATCGCCAATTGTTGGGGAGATAATTGCCCTGCTGGTTGAAACTGTTTGACCACACAAGAGCGCAACGTCGGCGTATAGCGATCGACCGCCAAATAAGCCGCACCAAACCCCCCTTGACCCAATAACCGTTGGGGTAAATAGCGGCCAGCCAAAATTAAAGGCATTCCACAACAAGTGCAATATTTCTGGGAAGTCGTTTTCAGTTTTTCAGGGTGATCCAGCTCAGGCAATCGGTTGAGCGGACGCTGACATTTTGGGCGTGTGCAATGAATATCCATAGGCCAGAGGGCAAAAGATTGAGAACTGACAAAAGACCCCAGTTAATCCTCCAAGGATGCCGACGATTCTGGATCGGGCCCCTGAGTGGCATTGAGATCGATCCCAACATCCGTGGGGGGAGTTAACCCTACTTTACCTTGGGTCGTGAAAGCCGGTAGGATTTCCGTCCGAAACGCTTCAGCCGCTTTAGAGCGATAGCGATTGGGATTGACAATCACCGACAGAGTACGGCGAATAGACACCCCTTCAATGTAAGAGCGATGGAGTAGATTAATTTGTAATTCCTTTTCAATGGCCGAAACCGAAACAAAAGCCGCTCCTAAATTGGCTTGTACCGCATTTTTAATCGCTTCAATCGAATTGAGTTCCATTTCCACTTTCAGGCGATTGGTTTCAATCCCACACCGGGTTAAAACTTGGTCAATCACCTTACGAATGGTGGATTGGGAATCCAGAGCAATAAATTGCAGTTCATAAAGATCGTCTTTTTGAATGGTACTCTGGGCAGCTAGGGGATGGGAAGGGGCTAAAATCAGGGCTAACTCATCTTCAGCATAGGAAGAGATTTCTAAGACTTCTTGCAGCTCCGTAGGAACTTCACCACCAATAATGGCTAAATCAATTTGGCCATTGGAGACGCTCCAACAAGTTCGGCGGGTAGAATGGACATGCAGTTGCACGGCCACATCCGGATATTTTTCCCGAAAAGCACCAATCATCCCCGGCAAAAGATAGGTTCCTGTGGTTTGAGAGGCTCCAACAATGAGGGTTCCTCCTTGGAGATTTTGCAAATCTTCGATCGCCCGACAGGTTTCTTGACACAGGGAAAGAATCTTTTCACCATACTGAAGCAGTAAATGACCCGCTTCCGTCAGTTGGGCCCGTCTTCCTCCCCGATCGAAAAGGGGAACATCTAATTGTTTCTCTAAGTTCTGGACTTGCAGACTCACGGCCGGTTGGGAGACATAGAGACTGTCGGCGGCTCGTTTAAAGCTGCCCTCAAGGGCGATCGCCTTGAGAATGCGTAATTGATCCAACGTGAATGGAAGGTCAGACATGAGTGATCAACCTAAAATGGGATATCGGAGAGTTCAGTGGACTGACGAACAAGAAAGACCCTAGGGAACGTAAGACGTAAGACCGTATAATTGGGTAAAATTAAGACCGAACTCATAATTGACCCATAGCAGACCTATACCCTTGATGTCTAGACTTGAACTGTCCTAACTCAAAACCTCTCCCCCCTACCGTTGTGACATGAAGTCCCAAAATAAATAGATTAAAGACCCATGGCCCCATAATCAGGAGACGAAAGATCAGCATCTACTTATGAAACGGGAGGTAATTGAGGATTTTCTGAATTTACCAGGAATTGCGGGAGTCGCCCTAATCGATCGGCGATCGCGTCCCTATTTTTGTGGCGTAGATAGTAGCCTCAATTTTCAGCAAAAAGAGGCCCTAGCTCAAGGCTTGAGACAGGTGGTCGAAACCACTCCAGAAGGGTTTGAGTCCTTTGAGTTTCAGTTTGCCCAAAACCAGGTGTTTATTTATAAACTGCCCGACGGCGTGATTTTATTGGTGCTGACGACCCTGGATTTGGTCTATAGCCATTATGCCGATGCCCTCAATCACCTGAAAACGGAATTAGTGGCCGATAGTGCTACGGCGATCGCCACCTTTCGACTCTTGGCCGGTAGTTTAACTCTCTCGAACGAAACTTACTGGAAAGATTCTGCCCCCTCTCCTGCCCCCGCACCTGCACCTGCACCTGCACCCGCACCCGCACCTGCACCTGCACCTGCACCCTCTGTCCCAGAGGCCACTTCCCAGGTTACCCTAAAAGAATTGCTCGAAGCCCTCAATCAACTGAGTCTTTATACCACTCAGTATTTGGGTAAAGCCGTGATTACCAACTATTGGAAATCCACCCGTCCCGATGTGGAATGGTTGCAGAGCTTTGAAGTCAGTCGCACTGCTGAATTGACCTTTACCAGTGCCACAGCCCTGAGCCAAGCGGTAACCCCTGAACAATTATCCTGGATTCAGTCTTGGGTGGCAGCCTTTATCAGTCGGTGCATAAAAGTGATCCGAGATTTTCCTGCTTTAGTAGAAAAATCGCTCAAACCCGAATATAAACAGTTACTCTTACCCTAAGCAACTTTGGAGACTAAAAGATTATGGTGAAAACAGTCAGACTTGAACCGATCGCCCAAGAAACGGAAGTAGAAACCAACGGGAATCTGTTATCAGTCCTGATGAATAAGGATTTAGATGTCCTCAAAGAATGTGGAGGACGAGGCATGTGTGCCACCTGCCATGTGTATATAAAAGATGGGATGGACTCCCTAACCCCCATGAACCGTAGGGAGCAGCGAACCCTAGAAGTGATTACCTCCTGTAAGCCCAATTCCCGCCTCGCCTGTCAATCACGGGTACTGACCGATGGAGTAGTGGTAGAATTACCTCCAGGGATGTACGTGCGATCGCTACAAGACATTGAAGCCCTAATTGGCAGACGAGCCGATCAAGATATGCTCCATCCAGTAACCGGGGAAGTCCTCGTTGAAGCGGGTAAACTGGTTACCCGATCTACCCTCAAACAACTTGAAGAGACCAAATTTGAGATTGGAGCCTACTTAACCCAAACCAAAGATGCCTAGACGATGCTTAAGACGATGCTTAAGACTACTATTGAGAAGCTATGCTGACCCAAACTAAAAACCTCTATCAAGAAACCGATGGCCGCTATGCCACAGATGAAGAGCTGCAATTTTTTCACGATTATATTCAGTCGTTTCCCTTGCGCTTAACCACCTATAACAAAATTCGCACCTCAGAAGCCCTAATTGTCCAGCAAGTCCAATCCCAAATTCGCGCCAAAGCGCCCCAGGTATTAATGCGGGGCGATCAGGATTTGAGCGCTAAATGGAAACAAGATACGCTTCGTATCCTGCGTCACTCAGCTCTAGCGCTGTTAATTGACGATCGAGAAGGATTACGCGATCGCCTGCTTCTCTGGTTTCAAACCATCATGAGAGCCTTTGACGCTCAAGATAGCTGTGATGTGACATACTCTATCATGCAAAAAGTCGTCGAATCCCTCTTAACGACCGAGGAAGCAGCCCTGCTGCGTCCCATCCTCGAATATAACCGGCAAATCCTCTGTCAAGTCTCTACTATAGAAGAATCGCCCTTGTAAGAGCAAAATTTGCTTGACTTTCATTACAAGTTTGCAGTGGATTCGTCAGTAACCGATACAATAAAAGCGAACAGGTTAACCCATCCGGGTCAAAGCTTCAGCCCCTCTACCTAGAGGGCCACCCAACGTCACAGGTCTGAACACTTATGGCAAACGCAACCCAAACTCAACATTTACTCAATAGCAAAAATCCCAAAAAACACAACCACTACGGCTTCCAGGATTTTTTCCAATTCGATCCAGAGCGTGGAACCGTCTTAGACTGGAATGGAGCCCAAAATGTCCTCACCAGTGAAGATTTTATTATTGGGTTAGTGGAAGGTCTCGAAGAAGAAGTCGGAGAGGCTTCGGCAGCCATCATGTATACCATTGGTGTGGAATGGGGACAAAAGGATGCTTTTTTCTTTGAAAAATGGTTTGAAAAAGAGTTCGATCGCAGCATCCGTCAAGCCAACTTAATGTTTCTACTAGAAACCTGGTGGTGGCCCTTCACCTCCCAAGGATGGGGACGCTGGGAAGTGGATATGGGCGATCGCAAACAAGGCTTTATGTTTATCAACCTCTTTGATTCTGCCGTCGCTCGTACCCTGGGCGATGTCGGTAAACCCGTCTGTCATATCTATGCCGGTCTATTTGCTGGCTTTTTTACCGAATTGGTCAAAAAACAACTCAGTTGTATTGAAATTCAATGCTACTCCATGGGGGAAACCTATTGTAAATTCCTGATTGGCGGTAAAGATCGCATTGATGCCGCCTCATTCTGGTTCAATGAAGGAGCAACAGCTCGTGATATTGAAAAACGGTTGCGTTCAGGAGAGCGGTTAGCATGAGTCCTAGTTCCCAAACCCCATCTAAACCCAAGGCAAAAAAAAGCCAGGGCAAACCCCAAACCTGGCAACGGACTTCAGTCCACAACTTTTTTAGCCAAATTAATTGGGAACACGATCCCGAACCGATCCAGCAATTTAAACAGGCTAGTAAGCAAGCCAGTGTAGAGGGCCCCAAACGCACCGAGACCCTATCCTGGACTTTAAGTGTGAACCAGTTCTTTACCTGTATTGACTGGGACGGTCAAGGAGCGATCGCTCCCAGTGACCCCCTACCTCCAGAACCTGAGTCTGCATCGACTCAATCTGAAAAAGATGTCACCTTAGAAGACTTTTCCAGTCTCTTTTAATCCATCCTTAGTTTGATCCATGGGCTTATGAATACCGACCTAGAAGCACTTTTTGCTGAAGCAGAAAATCGTTACCTGAAACCCGAAGAACTCAAAGGTTTAACCCAGTATGTTGAGTCCTTACCTCAACGTCTAGAAACCTATTGTCAAATTCGGGAACAAGAAGTAGAAATAATGCAAGCTGTGGCCGATCAACTGCCTCGGCACTTTCCCGATCCCTCCACTGAAGATCTGGAGCGATCGGTTAAAAACGCCATGCTCATGTTACGCTATTGTGCTATGGCCATGTTGATTAATAATGATACCCTAGTTAAGGAGCGATTTGTAGATTGGCTCTCCCAAAGCATTGCCATGTACGAAACTCAAGACTTAGATAAAGTCTTGTACAAATTGCTCAATCAACAATTAATGAAAACCTTAAAACCCGATCAAATTAAGTTAATCAAATCTCCTCTAATTTTGGCTCAAACTCAATTACTCAACAGTAATAGCTAACCCTCAATAGCATCAACCATGATTTCTGTTTCTGACTTAGTAACCAATAACCGTATTCCTAGTAATTACTTTGCCTCCGATGTTTATGTGCGAAGTGATTTAGAATTAGGATTGTTAGAAAATCGCCGAGGCGATCGCCTATTGGCTATGCCAGAACCCTTAATCCAAGCCATATATTCCGGCTTAGATAAAGAAACAGGGCAAGCCTCAAAATTAGTCTTATATAACTGCGGTCGCTGGTGGGGAAAAAACTTTTATGCTCGGTTTGCAGAAGAAGTGTCTGAATACTACGAAAAATCCTTAGCAGATATGAGTATGTTAGACTTTTTGCAATCCTTCAAACAATGCTGGAAAACTCACGGCTGGGGTAAAATTGAGCTGGATCAAAGTTATATTTCCCAAGGATTTTTAGTGGTCAAAACTTGGAATGCTCCCTTCGCAGCCCATAGCCCTAAACTAGGAGTTCCGGTTTGTTTCCTAGATGCAGGAGTCTTTAGTGCTTTCTTTAGTCAATTGAGTGGCAAAGATCTCTATTGTGTACAGAGTGCTTGTGAATCTCTAGGGGCTGAGTGTAACCACTTTATTCTAGGCTTGGAAAAGCGTTTGAGCCAAGTTGAAGACCTGGTTGGAGAAAAGACCCATGCAGAGATTATGCAACAGTTAACCACAGCTTAAGCCAATTATTATCCCATGACTGTCCCTCAAATTCCCAAAACGAAATATCTGGTTTTAGGATTGATTGGCCAAGGACAGTTTGGGCGTGTATTTTGTGGGTGTCATCGTCAAACGGGCAAGTTGGTTGCCCTGAAAGATTTAGATAAACATCGATTTCCGACCCATCTATTCCTGCGGGAATTGCGGTTCTTGTTGCAACTTTCCCATCCCAATATTGTCAGTTGTCGTGCCCTAGAACATTCTCGACAAGGGCGCTATTTGGTCATGGACTATTGTGAGGGGGGAACGTTGCGAAATTGGATGGATCGCCAGGAAAAGTTTCCCTTGGGGCTGTCGATTCAATTAATTAAAGATGTCTTGAAAGGGATGGAACATGCCAATAGTCGAGGGATTATCCACCGGGATTTGAAACCGGAAAATATTTTGTTAACCCTTAAATCAAGCGGTTGGATCGCTCGCATATCTGATTTTGGCATTGCACGGTTAATCCAGGAAAGTCAAGAGGCTTCAGATAATACGGGATCGCCAGCTTATATGGCTCCAGAGCGCTTTTATGGGCAATATTCCCTTCAATCGGATATCTATGCGGTGGGGGTGATCTTTTATGAGTTGGTGGTGGGCGATCGCCCCTTTTCTGGACAACCCCAGCAGTTAATGAATTATCATCTCAATGAACGGGTGATGCTTCCAGAAACAGTCCATCCAGCCCTACAAAAGATTATTCTTAAAGCGTTGGAGAAATTACCCGCCCGTCGCTACAAAAGCGCTCGGCATATGCTGGCAGACCTCGATCGCCTTTCAGAGTTAATCGACTTGTCCTCATCAACGAGCCTAATTAGTGTCCTCCCCCATCCACCGAGTCGTCCCCTCACGACTGAACCAGTGACAACTCATGCATTGCCAGGAGCGATCGCCGCTTTAGGGGTGTCTTCAAACTCTAACCTCCATGAATCCTGCCCTCCAGTGACTTGTATTTATTGGGCACTCTCAGACATGATTCAATGCCAACACTATCAAGAAGACTCTAGGTTTGATGTCTTAGCAGAAGTGGGGAGAGTCAGTTTACCAGAGGCTATTCGTGAACTCAAAGTCACTTCCCAAGGGAGTTTTGCTTTCACCGATCAATGTATTTACTCTATCAGTCCTTATTTGTCGGATTCATCCCTACTGTCAGCTCAGTTAATCGCCCATCTTCCCATTCCCTTTAAGGCGGATGTCCATCCCCAAGGGGATTGGGTGGCTGCGGTGACAGAGGAGAATCAATTATGGACTTGGCATCGATCGACACAACCGGCCGATCTCAATGGCGATCGCCCCCATTGGTTAGGTCG
The DNA here is from genome assembly GCF_030068505.1 of Roseofilum capinflatum BLCC-M114. Taxonomy (NCBI): domain Bacteria; kingdom Bacillati; phylum Cyanobacteriota; class Cyanophyceae; order Desertifilales; family Desertifilaceae; genus Roseofilum; species Roseofilum capinflatum. The sequence continues at coordinate 5,243 of NZ_JAQOSO010000011.1, read as the reverse complement.
TCCTCCAGTGGCAGTGAGGGAGGGAGTTCATCAACTCCAAATTCTCGACGATCGCCATGGGATATTTTGGCGAGTAGAGACGGGAAAAACTTGGATGGAAGTGTTTACTCGTCGAGGCAATACCCTGGGACAATGGAAATTGTTCTTAGAAGTCGATCGAATTATTCCCAGTAGTATTGCTTATCGAGTGTTGGTGATTCCGAAGTGCGATACTCACGGGCCGCTGTTGATGGATTTGAAGCCCTTTCGGATGCGGCCGATTCCGATAAAAGTCCAGTTACCGGTCTGTGTGGCGATCGCCTCTTGGGGCTATGTCATTGGCGATCGTCGCGGTCATTTAATGTTGTTAGATGAGTATGGGCAAGTGGTGGGCCGCATTTTAGGGCCCTGTTCACCAGTGGCGATCGCCATGATTTCTAAAACCATGTTATTGGTAGCCACCAATGTGAATGAGGAAGGAGAGTTGCATTTAGTGGATCTCACCCAATTTGATATCGACTTTATCTTTTAAGTCCTGGGAATGGTTGAAAGGTTTAGGTTCCGAGCGATCGCTCAAACGCTGCGTAGCGATCGCGCACATCCTGAGTATCATTAATCGCCCAACCTTCCCATTCCACCCAAGCATGGGCAGCAAATTCCCCCTCCTTCTGCTGTACCCCAATCTGTAATTGGCTCTCAATTCCCTGGTGACGTAACAAACTCCAGAGAACGAGAGATTGTTGTAAGCATTTCGCCCAAGGTTGGCAATATTTAGCCGCTAATCGTACAGCCTGATTTACTTGTAGTACGCGATAGACCAGATCATCCCCAGTTTTGCCACTCTCTCGTAACGGAAAAAATTGGCATAAACGAGCTTGAGTCCACTTAAACCCCCACCATTTCAGGGAGAGCGTCACCATCGGTAACCAGAGCAGAGCCTGCAACACTAGCAATTTCACTACGCCATCTAGACTCCAGAAACTGGATAATTTACGCCTTCCTAACTTCAACCCGTTCATCTTTCTAGTCCCTAACCTAAACTCTATTCTTGTCCGCTCTCTTGCTGCAATAGCGTCTCTAGCATAGGAACGACAGCAGGTAAGTGATTTTCAATCGTATTCCAGACTAACCTTTGGTTGACCCGAAAGTATTCGTGAGTCATCACATTTCTCATATCCCCCATTAAACGCCAGGGAATTTCAGGATAGCGAGACTTGATGCTATCGTTAACGTTGATTGAAGCCTCACCAATGATCACAAAATTATAAAGAATCCCATGTAAAACAAGATCCTCCATATCTTCAAACTGCTCATAACTCATTCCCGCAGTGGCTTGTTGAATGCGATCGCTTGCCTCTAAAATATCTTGTATCCGTAGCTGCCATGATCTAGAAGGCACGAATCACCTCCTGAAGAACCGGTTCTCGTAAATGTTCTCGCAAGGAATCTTCTGTACCTAAGTCGATATCACAACCAAATAAATCTTCTAGATAGTGTTGTACCCGAAATAAGTCAAACAAACTCGCTTGTATAGAAAACTCTACAAGAAAGTCAATATCGCTATCGGGACGTGCTTCGTCTCTCGCGACGGAGCCAAATAAATCGAGAGACTTGACTCCTAAAGCTTCTAGTTCTTGCCGATGATTGGCTAAGGTGGCCAGTACCTGTTCTTTGTTCATCGTCAGTGAGAGTGTGGTTACATTTATTGTTTTAGCACAATCTTTGCTTCGCGCTCGGCAAAACCGATACAATCAAGAGAAACTCTTTGCCCCCAAGCCAAACCAATTTTTAATTTTTAATTTTTAATTTTTAATTGATCCTATGAGCCAAGCTCCCTCCAGTTTAAGCGCGATCGCCATTCGTCGGCATATCGGAACCCTGATGCTCACCATCGCGGTGATTGTCGTTGGGTTCTTTGCCCTCAGTCAGCTCCCGGTTGACCTGCTTCCCGCGATTACCTATCCCCGGATTGGGGTGCGCGTTGATACTCCGGGACTCGCGCCGCAGGTAGCGGTAGATGAAGTAACCCGACCCCTAGAAGAGGGACTTTCTGCCACTGAAGGGGTGGTACAAGTATTTTCAGAAACCCGTGAAGGGCGGGTTTCCCTGAACCTCTATTTTAATCCCGGTAGTGATATTGACCAAGCTCTGAATGATGCGACAGCGACCCTGAATCGCACGATTAACCAACTGCCGGACGACCTGGAACCGCCGCGAATCTTTAAGTTTGACCCTTCCCAACTGCCGGTGTATGAATTTGCGCTCACCTCTGAGCGATTGCAAGGAGTAGATTTGCGGGTGTTTGGGGATCAGGAATTGGCGCGGGAACTGACGGTTGTCCCTGGGGTGGCTTCGGTGGATGTGTCGGGAGGACTGCAAGAAGAAGTACAGGTGAATCTCGACCTGAAACGGATGACGAGTTTAGGCTTAACGATTGATGATGTTTTAGATAATTTACGCGATCGCAACTTAGACAGTTCCGGAGGACGGCTGAGAAACATCCCCACGGAGAGCCTCACCCGTACCATTGGTCGCTTTGAAAATACCCAGGATATCCTCGATTTGGTCTTTGAGGTGGACGGTTCCTCCTCCTCTCGCCAGGTGTATTTGCGGGACTTTGCCCAAGTGATTGATGGCACAGAACGGCAACAGGTCTTGGTGTCCCTGAATGGCATTCCGGCGGTTAAAGTGAGCGTGCAAAAACAGCCGGAAGCCAATACGGTGCAAGTGGTAGACGCGGTAAAAGCCAGGATTGAGGAAATGCGCTCTGGGGGGATTATTCCCGATGATATGATTTTGACCCCTACGTTGGATGAATCCCGATTTATTCGCCAATCGATTCGCAATGTGATGATTGCGGGATTAACGGGATCGGGTCTAGCGGCGATCGCCGTTCTCCTCTTCCTGGGTTCCCTGCGGCAAACCCTGATCGTCATCCTGGCTATTCCCCTGGCAACTCTCACGGCTGTGATTCTGATGTTCGCCTTTGGTCTCTCCCTCAATGTGTTCAGTTTGGGAGGACTCGCTTTGGGGGTGGGGATTGTGGTGGATAACTCGATTGTGATGCTGGAAAACATGGTCAGCCAACATCAGGCTCTTCGACTCCGCTCAGAAACCAGCCTGCAACAGCGCTCAGAACGTCCCCTTCGACTCCGCTCAGGGGACGTTCTGAGGGGAGTCGAAGGGGACACCTTAGAACTCCCCACCTCCCCCTATCTGGAAGCGCAAAAAGCCGCCACTCAACTCGAATCTGCCCTCTTAGCATCCACCTCCACGAACTTGGTGGCCGTTTTGCCTTTTGTGCTGATTGGGGGCTTCTTCTCCCTGCTGTTTAATGAACTGATCCTGACCATCAGCTTTTCTGTGGCAGCTTCGATGATTGTGGCCTTAACCGTTGTTCCCATGCTCACCTCCCGATTATTGCGCGTGCGGCGATCGAGCGGCTTAGACCAGATGGGGCCCTTACGCTGGTTTAATCGGCAGTTCCTGTTGATTACAGGGGGCTATGGACGGATTTTAAGGGGGGTGATTCGGCTGCGAATTGTGGCGATCGCCTTAGCCGTCTTGATTCTCGGTGTGGGTAGCGTGCGTCTCGCTGCTGACATTCCCCAGGAACTGCTCCCCCAAATCAATACGGGACAAGCCCGTTTATTCGCCCAATTTCCCCCTGGAACCAACCTAGAAACCAACCAGAAAGTGATGGAAGCGGTGGATGGCATTTTGCTGGATCAACCGGAAACCGAGTATGCGTTTACCACCACGGGGGGATTTTTGTTTGCTAACCTCACCATTGCCAACTTGCTGCGCTCTAGTAGCACCATTACCCTGGAACCGGGCAGCAGTATGCAGACGTTTATGGCCAATGTTCAACGTCAACTCAATGACCTGAATTTGGTCAATATTCGGCTGCGCTTATTCCCCGATTCTGTGCGCGGCTTAATCTTGAATAATTCCCCGGTTCGCGGCGATATTGATTTAGCCATTTCTGCGGCCCTGGGCCCCGATGGCATTGAAGATCCAAGTATTCTGGCTGGGGCGGGTCGTCAAGTGATGCAAGCCTTAGATGAAAACGTGACTTTAGCCCAATTTCGCCCAGATGCTGACCCCTCGCAACTAGAAGTACAAATCCGTCCCGACTGGGAAAGAATGGCGGATTTTGGCATCACGGCACAGGAGTTGGGGGAAACTTTGGAAACGGCCATATCGGGAACGGTTCCCACGGAGCTGCAACGGGGGAATCGGCTGGTGGATATCCGGGTACAGTTGGATGGTCAGGCTCTACAGAGCGTCGAAGAGCTGCGACAAATGCCTTTATTTTCACAAAACAATGGTTCGACTCCGCTCACCAGCCCCCGCCCAATTCGTCTACAAGATATCGCCCGTTTGGATAAGGGAACTGCACCGGCAGAGATTCAGCGCATTAATGGGCGATCGGTTTTTTTGATTACGGGAAGTTTGAGTCAGGGGGCGAGTTTAAGTGAAGCTCTGGCCCAAGTGGATGCGGCTTTAGAGAACTTGGAACTGCCTCCAGGGGCGCGGGTTCTGCCGTCGGTGGCAGCCGAGTCGAATCAACAATTGCAAGAGGCGATCGCCGTTTTGGGCAGTTTAGCCGCGTTTCTGGTGTTTGTGGTCATGGCGGTTCAGTATAATTCTTTGATTGACCCCTTGGTGATTATGCTCACGGTTCCCCTGGCTCTAGCGGGGGGGATTTTAGGCTTGTATATCACGGAAACGGCGATCGGGGCTACGGTCTTGGTCGGTGGGGTTTTATTGGTGGGCATTGTCGTCAATAACGCGATTATCATGGTCGAATTAGCCAATCAAATTCGCGCCGAATCTGGACTCGATTATCGCAGCGCTATTTTAAGAGCCGCTCCCCAACGACTGCGCCCCATTCTCATGACCACAATTACCACAGTTTTAGGCTTATTTCCTTTAGCCGTCGGTTCAGGAGAAGGGGGAGAATTCTTACAACCATTAGGCGTAGTTGTCTTTTCCGGTTTATCGTTGGCAACTCTGTTAACCTTGTTTATGATTCCCTGTTTCTATGTGCTGCTGCACGAAGACATCGGGGAGAAATTGCTGAGATTACCGAAAAAGTAAATGGTTTTTCCCATACTAATGGAGCGCTTTATAGTCAATTGGATTAAGGTTGAGACACGACGATACACACACAACCTGTCTAGAATACCCGTATCTGTAGGGGCGAGCGGCCGCTCGCCCCTACAAAAATGTCTCACTGTTATTTGAATTGACTATAATCG